>NZ_JBHTZD010000006.1:183821-281084 GCF_042790455.1 Streptomyces sp. NPDC056734 | reverse complement strand
ACACGAGGTCGGCCCCGCGCACGCGGGGGTGGTCCTCGGCCACCCCCTCGTGCACATGACGCGCATCTGTCGGCCCCGCGCACGCGGGGGTGGTCCTTCGACGACCGCCCGTGCGGGCGTCTCCAGCACGTCGGCCCCGCGCACGCGGGGGTGGTCCGGGGTTGAGGGTCCAGACCTCCCCGTCCGCGTAGTCGGCCCCGCGCACGCAGGGGTGGTCCCCGGGGTGCGGGGACGAACGTCGACCCCGCGTGGTCGGCCCCGCGCACGCGGGGGTGGTCCCCCGCACCGGGTGCGCCCCTGATCCGCCGGGTGGTCGGCCCCGCGCACGCGGGGATGGTCCGGTGGTGTGGGAGGGTCGGGGAGCCGGCCGCCGGTCGGCCCCGCGCACGTGGGGGTGGTCCCTTGGCGCGTTCGTAACCGGTGCGGCCCTCGGCGTCGGTCCCGCGCACGCGGGGATGTTCCTCGACGGCAGAGGACGACCCAGTCAAGCTCCGCGTCAGCCCCGCGCATGCGGGGGCGTTCCGCTTCGCGCCGAGGGCCCAGACCGCGAGGGCCTGTCGGCCCCGCGCACGCCGGAATGGTGCGGGAGCATCGGGCCGGGCATCGGGCCGGGTCCCGCGCCCCCCGCCGCAGTCGCACCCGTCTCCTCGGGCACCGGCGGGCCGATCTCCTCCAGTACCGCCGACAACCGCTCCAGCAGCCGTACCGCCTCCCCCAGGTCGGTTTCTCCGAAGGCATCCGCCAATCGGTCCGCGTACGCCGCATGCCCCGGGTCGATCTCGCCGACCGCCGTCAGGCCCGCCTCCGTCGCCGCGAGGAGCTTGGCGCGGCGGTGGGCCGGGTTGGGGTGGTACTCGGCGAGGCCGCGCTCGACCAGCAGGTCGGCGATGCGCTGCACGCTCTGCCGGGTGATGCCCATGGCGCGGGCGATACCGGCGACCGGCAGTGGCTCGCGCAGCACCGCGCCGAGCACCTGCCACCAGGCGGCGGTCAGGCCGGCGGGGCGGGCCAGTTCCTCGGCGACGGCCAGGAACTGACCGTTGAGCCGGAACGTGCCGAGCGCGGCCCGGCTCAACAAGTCCTCGCGCTCCCGGCTCAGCAGGTCCTGCCGCTCCCGACTCAGCAAGTCCTGCCGCTCCCCGCTCAGCAGATCCTCGCGCTCCCGGCTCACGCCACTCCCGCCCGCGCCAGCACCCCGTACGCCTCCGCGTCGGAGTCGTGGAACAGCCGGTACCAGGCGTCCAGCGTCTCCGGCTCGTACACCCCGAGCCGGCGGAAGATCTCGCGCGCGAAGGCGACCGGCTCGGTCGGGCCGGCCGTGATCAGGTCGCCGTCGGTGACCGCGTCGGCCTCGACGTAGTGCGCGCCGCCCGCGTACCCGGTGGCCGCGAGGTAGAAGGAGACGGCGCCCGTGTGGGCGCGGTCGTCGAGCAGGCCCTCGCGGGCGAGCCCTGCCGTGGCCCCGCATATCCCGGCCACCGGCACCCCGGCGGCCAGGAAGGCGCGGGCCGTGCGGGTGAAGGGGGCGAGGTCGGTGCCCGAGTCCCAGAGGTCCGCGCCCGGCAGGATCAGGAGGGACGAGTCCTCTGGGCGTACGTCCGTCAGCGCCAGGTCGGGCCGTACCCGCAGGCCGCCGATGCTCGTGACCTCGGCGGTCGTCGGGCCGACCGTACGGATCTCGTATCCCGCTCGGGCCAGATGGGCCGTCGCGTGGCCGGTCTCCCAGTCGGCGAAGGTGTCGTAGACGGCCAGATGGACGGGGCGGACAGGGCGGACAGGGCGGACGGGCTCGCGGCTGCTGTTCATGATGTCCTCGCTCGCTTTCGGTGCCCGGTGGTTGCCGTACATCATCGGATTATGACAGTAGGCTGTCATGATGGCAGCGTGCTGTCAATTGGCCGCCTCCCCCCAACCGTCGACAACGTGTCGCGGAAACCCCGGGACCGCAGACAGGACGCCGATATCCCGCCCGTATCGCGGGCATTTACGCTCCCCGCATGACCCCTCAGTCCATCCAGTCCGACCCGCAGGCCGGGGCCGCCGTGAAGGCGGCGGACCGCGCGCATGTCTTTCACTCCTGGTCCGCTCAGCAGCTCATCGACCCGCTCGCCGTGGCCGGCGCGGAGGGGTCCTACTTCTGGGACTACGACGGCAACCGCTATCTCGATTTCACCAGCGGGCTCGTCTACACCAACATCGGCTACCAGCACCCGAAGGTCGTCGCCGCGATCCAGGAGCAGGCCGCGCGGCTGACCACCTTCGCGCCCGCCTTCGCCGTCGAGGCCCGTTCCGAGGCGGCCCGGCTGATCGCCGAGCGCACCCCGGGCGAGTTGGACAAGATCTTCTTCACCAACGGCGGCGCCGACGCCATCGAGCACGCCGTGCGGATGGCCCGGCTGCACACCGGCCGCCCCAAGGTGCTGGCCGCCTACCGCTCGTACCACGGCGGCACCCAGCAGGCCATCAACATCACCGGCGACCCGCGCCGCTGGGCCAATGACACCGGCACCGCCGGGGTCGTGCACTTCTGGGGGCCCTTCCCCTACCGCTCCCGCTTCTACGCCGACAGCGAGGAGCAGGAGTGCGCGCGGGCGCTGGAGCACCTGGAGACGACGATCGCCTTCGAGGGGCCCTCCACCGTCGCCGCGATCGTGCTGGAGACCGTGCCCGGCACCGCCGGGATCATGGTGCCGCCGGCCGGTTATCTGGCGGGCGTGCGGGCGCTGTGCGACCAGTACGGGATCGTGCTGGTGCTGGACGAGGTGATGGCCGGGTTCGGGCGGACCGGGGCGTGGTTCGCCGCCGAGCACTTCGACGTCGTACCGGACCTGATGACCTTCGCCAAGGGCGTGAACTCGGGATACGTCCCGCTGGGCGGCGTCGCCATCTCGCCGGAGATCGCCGAGACCTTCGGCAAGCGGGCCTACCCGGGCGGGCTGACCTACTCCGGGCACCCGCTGGCCTGCGCCGCCGCCGTCGCCACCATCGAGGTGATGGCCGAGGAGGGGGTCGTAGAGAACGCGGCCCTGCTCGGGGAGAGCGTCGTCGGGCCCGCGCTGCGGGAGCTGGCCGAGCGGCACGCGTGCGTGGGCGAGGTGCGCGGGCTCGGCATGTTCTGGGCCCTTGACCTGGTCAAGGACAAGGAGACCCGCGAGCCCCTGGTGCCCTACAACGCGGCCGGAGAGGCGAACGCGCCCATGGCGGCCTTCACCGCGGCGGCCAAGGCGGGCGGCATCTGGCCCTTCGTGAACATGAACCGCACCCATGTCGTGCCGCCCTGCAATGTCACCGAGGCCGAGCTGAAGGAGGGTCTCGCGGCGCTGGACACTGCACTGACCGTCGCCGACGGGTTCACGGCGTGAGCTGAGTCCGTGAGGTGAGTCCGTGAGGTGAGTCCGTGAGGTGAGTACGCCGGTCACGGGGGGACCGGTGTACGACCGGCAGAGGACCGGCGGACGATCACCGGTGGATCGGGAGGCCGTTACCCGTTAACACGGTGGGCCCGTCGGGGGCCTGAACGCGTAAGGTGACGTGCTCGTAGACATACGTACGAGCGCGCCACCCGCGTACCCGTCGAGAGGACGCCCCCGACCATGGCCGGCAGCAGCGGCAACGGCGGAGTGACCCGCAACACCCTGCGGCAGCAGATCGCCGACGCGCTGCGCGACGAGGTGCTCGCCGGGCGGCTGCCTCCCGGGCAGGCGTTCACCGTCAAGGAGATCGCCGAGCAGTACGGGGTGTCGGCGACGCCGGTGCGCGAGGCGCTGGTCGATCTGTCGGCCCAGGGGCTGCTGGAGGCCGACCAGCACCGGGGGTTCCGGGTGCGGGAGTACTCGGTCGAGGACTTCCGGGGGCTGGTGGCGGCGCGGGCGCTGATCACCGACGGGATGTTCCGGGCGCTCGGCGCCGGGCACCAGGGCTTCCAGGACCCCGCCGCCCCGCGTACGGCCATCGCGCTCGCCGGGGTGCGGCGGCGCGGCGAGGAGGCCCAGCGGGCGGCGCGGGCCGGCGATCTCACCGTACTCATCGGCTACGACCTGCGCTTCTGGCGCGAGCTGAGCACCCTGTTCGGCAACCCCTACCTCGCGGACATCCTGCACCGGCTGCGGGTGCAGGCGTGGGTGTGCGCGGTGCAGCGGCTGCGGCCCCTGGCCGATCTGCGGGGGCTGCTGTGGGCGGAGCACACCGAGCTGGTGGACGCGCTGCGGTGCCGGGAGATCGAGCGGGCCCGGGCGGTGGTCGCCGCGTACAACGCGCACGCGGTGGCATTGATCGAGAATTCGTCGGAGCGGTGAGGGGACCCACCTCCCTGTGTTCCTGCCGTGCCCCGGCCCTGCTGCCGCTGTGGGCATATGGGGGTCCGGGCGTCACCGAGTGGGTAGGGGACCGGCACCGAACGTGTGCACGGAGGGACCGTGCCCGGCCCGTACCGATTACGCTTCCCTGACCACCGTGCGAAGTGCGCGCTATCCGTGGAGGAGCCCTCATCTTGGCCTGTGACCTGTGGCTGGTGCCTCTCGTCGACGTGTTGTGCCACACCCCCGAAAACCCCTTCGCCGAGGAACTCGCGCAATACAACAAGGTGCTGGCCGAAGCCGGGCTGCCCCCCGTGCCGGTGTACCAGTACATGCCGGGACTGTCCGGGGACGTGGCCCCGGTCGCCGGATTCGACTACGACGCCCTGCACTTCCTGCGCCGCGCCTATCTGCTCCAGGTCTGCGGACTGCCGGTGACGCCGGTCGATGAACTCGGCGGGGACTACGAGCAGCTCCTGGAGATGTTCGAGACGACGGCCCAGCAGTCCCATCTCGTCTGGCACTACGACCACGCGGGCGCCTACGTCCCCGTGGACTTCCCGCACCCGCTCGCCAACGACGAACTCCTCGCCGGGGGCGGCCCGTTGGGCTCGTCCCAGACGCTGCTTCGGGAGCTGGAGCAGGTCGCCGGGGCCATCGGAATCGACCCGGCCAACCCCCCGGCCCCGCCCCAGGCCCCGCTCGCCCCCACGGAGTTGGAGGAGCCGGCCGTCCCCGCGCCCTACGACCCCAGCCCCTTCGCCCGTGAACGCCACGTCTGGCTCGGCCTGCACGCGGCGGCGACCCGGAGCCTCGCGCAGGGGTCGATGATCGTCTTCAGTTGAGTCCGCGCCAGGGAGGGGGTGGGTGGTGCTGGGTGGGTGGGTGCTGGGTGGGTGGGTGGGTGCTGGGTGGGTGGGGTCCGTTGCGGTCCTGCCCCACCCGGTCTCAGTGATCGCCACCCCCACCCGGCGCCACCAGCCCCGTCTCGTACGCCACCACCACCGCCTGGGCCCGGTCCCGTAGCCGGAGTTTGGCCAGGATGCGGGCCACGTGGGTTTTCACCGTGGCCTCGCTGAGGGCGAAGCGGTGGGCCAGTTCGGTGTTGCTCAGGCCGGTGCCCAGGGCCTGGAGGACCTCGCGCTCACGGGGTGTCAGGACGGCGAGATCGCGGTGCAGGGCGGCGGTCCCGGTGTCCTGGGTGACGAACCGTTCGACCAGTCGCCGGGTGATCGCCGGGGCGAGCAGCGCGTCGCCGGTGCGGGCCAGCCGGACGGCGGCGACCAGGTGCTCCGGCGTGACGTCCTTCAGCAGGAAGCCGCTGGCGCCGGCGGTGAGCGCGGCGTACACATACCGGTCCAGGTCGTACGTCGTCAGGATCAGGACGCGCGGCGGCTCGAAGTCCGTACCGGCGACGATACGGCGGGTGGCCTCCAGGCCGTCCAGGCCCGGCATCCGGATGTCCATCAGGACCAGATCGGGCCGGGTGCGCTCGACCGCCGCCACCGCCTCCTCGCCGTCCGCCGCCTGTGCGACCACGTCGATGCCGTCGGCGGTCAGGATCATGCTGAAGCCGGTGCGGACCAGCGCCTGGTCGTCGGCGATCACCACGCGCGGGGCGGGTCGTCCGGCCGTCACGGTGCCCCCAGCGGGATCGTCGCCCGGACCCGGAAACCGCCGGTCGGCCAGGGTGCCGCCTCCAGCGTGCCGTCATAGACCGCGAGCCGTTCGCGCAGGCCCAGCAGGCCCCGTCCGCCGGCGGGTCCGGCCGGGGCGGCGGGCGTGCCGCCGGTGTCGGCGACCTCGATCCGGACGGCGGCCTCGGTGTGCGCGACCGTCACCCGCACCCGCGCCCCGACCGCGTGCTTGACGACGTTCGTCAGCGCCTCCTGCACCACCCGGTACGCCGCCAGCTCGGCGCCCTGCGGGAGCGGCGCCGGGCTGCCGGTGACCGTGAGATCGACCGGCGTCCCGGCGGCCCGCACCCGGTCGGTGAGCGCGGTGAGCTGGGCGAGGCCGGGCTGCGGGGCCAGATCGAGATCCGGGCCGAGAGTGAGATCGGCGGCCGGGTCGGGCCCACCGGGCGCCCCGGCCGGGCGCGGGTCGGGGTCGGGTGCGGGGGACGAGGCCGGCTCCGCGGCGGCCATCGTCAGCAGGCCCATCACATGCCGCAGCTCGGTCAGCGCCGTACGGCCGCCCGCCTCCACGGCCAGCAGTGCCTCGCGGGCCAGGTCGGGGGCGGTGTCCATCACCTTGCGGGCCGCGCCCGCCTGGATCACCATCACGCTCACATTGTGGGTCACCACGTCGTGCAGCTCCCGGGCGATCCGGGCGCGCTCGCGCTCCACCGCGAGCCGGGTGGCCGACTCCTGCCGGGCCTGGAGGTCGCGGACCCGCTGCTGCCAGGTGTGGATGGCGTTCGCCCCGAGGCCCACCGCGAGCAGCACCAGGAACGGCACGAAACCCGGCGTGAAGTACGGGAAGTACTCGTCGTGGAAGACCGCCATCAGCACCGCCCCGGCGAGCAGACTGCCCAGCGCCCGGCGCCGGTGCGGGCTGTGCACGGCGGCGCTGTACGCGGCGACCACGCAGGACAGGAAGGTGTAGACGCTGGTGGTGTCGGGGACGGACTCCCCGCCGTGGCCCAGCCGGAACACCAGCGTCAGGGCGAGCACGGCCCAGAAGGCGGCCAGCGGGTACCGGCGGCGCACCACCAGCGGCATCGCGGTCAGGGCGGCGAGGGCCAGCTCGGCGGCACCGGGGTACGGGATGGGGCCGGGTGGGGGGAGGGCCGGGGGCGCCGGGAGTGCCGGGAGTGCCGGAGCCGACGGAGGTGGGGGCACCGCGACCTCCGCCCCGCCCCCG
This sequence comes from Streptomyces sp. NPDC056734, assembly GCF_042790455.1. NCBI lineage: Bacteria > Bacillati > Actinomycetota > Actinomycetes > Kitasatosporales > Streptomycetaceae > Streptomyces > Streptomyces sp. NPDC056734. Next base: position 273,924 of record NZ_JBHTZD010000006.1, on the reverse strand, counting down.
AGAACCCCGATCGGGCCGATCGGCCCGATCGGCCGGGCAGGTCCGTCCTGGCCCATGTCCATCGCGCCACTGACCGTGCACACCGCCAGGATCAGGGCCAGTACGGCATCGGCCGTCCACGCCCAGCGGGACGGCCGCGGCGGCGGGCCCGGCCGCAGCAGTACGGCGAGCGCGTCCCGGCGCCGCCCCAGCGCCGCCCGCGCCCGCTCCCCGATGTCCCGCGTCCGCCACACGGCTGCCCCGACCATGCACCCAGTGTGACAAGCGCCCCCGCCCGGCCACATCCCTCCCGCCGGGGACAACCTGAGGGGGGGAGTACATCGATCCCGTACATCCCGGGGATGACCCGCCGCCCTCCCCCGGATGACGGGCCCGATCCGTCGTCCCCGTACGGCAGTCCCCCTCGTCGTCGCGGCCGACGCCCCCGCACCCGTCCCGTACCTAGCGTCACCTCCCGTACCCCATCACCGACCCCGGGAGGGTCCATGACCACGACCGCGAGCACGACCGCGCCACCGCCCGCCGCCGACCGGCCCGTCATCGAACTCCGGGGGGTGAGGCGGGCGTACGGCGAGGGCGGGCCGCCCGCGCTCAACGGGATCGATCTGACCGTGCGGGCCGGGGAGGCGCTGGCCGTGCTCGGGCCGTCGGGGAGCGGGAAGTCGACGCTGCTCCATCTGATCGCGGGGCTCGACCGGCCGACCGGCGGCAGTGTCACCGTCGACGGGCTGCGGGTCGACCGGCTCGGGGAGGCCGCCTCGGCACGCTACCGGCGGTCCCGGATCGGTCTGATCTTCCAGTTCTTCAATCTCCTGGACGATCTGACGGTCACCGACAATGTCCTGCTGCCCGCCCAGCTCGCGGGCCTGCCGCGCGCCGAGGCCCGGCGCCGGGCCGCCGATCTGCTGGCCCATCTGGGCATCGAGCGGCACGCGGGCGCCTACCCGGGCCGGCTGTCCGGCGGGGAACGCCAGCGGGTCGCCGTGGCCCGCGCCCTGATGAACCGTCCGGCACTGCTGCTGGCCGACGAGCCGACGGGCGCGCTCGACACCGCGTCCGGTGAGGACGTACGGGACCTGCTGGCCACCCTCAACGCCGACGGGCAGACGATCGTGCTGGTCACGCATGATCTGGGGCTGGCCAAGTCCTGCGCGACGCGCACGATCGAACTGGTGGACGGGCGGGTCGTACGCGATGTGCGGCAGGCGCGGGGCACGGCGGCGGTGTCGTCGTGAGCGCGCTGGGCAGGGTGGTGCGGGCCGGGGTCGGGCGGCGCCGGGTGCAGACGGCGGTGATGGTGCTGACCACGCTGGTCGCCGTCGCCGCGTCGGTGGTGGCGATCGGGGTGCTCGCCGCGTCCCGGGCGCCCTTCACACAGGCGATGGCCGAGCAGCGGGGGGCCCAGCTGTCGGCGCAGTTCAGCGGCGAGGTGACCGCCGCGGAGCTGGCCGCCACCGCCGACGCCTCCGGGGTGAGCGCGGCGGCCGGTCCCTTCCGGACCGTCGAGGCCCGGCCCCGCACGGTCTCGGCGTCGGACATGGTCCCGGCGGGCGTGACCCTGCCGGCGCTGGCCGTCGCCGGGCGGGCGGACGCGCAGGGGCCGGTGGACCGGCTGGAGCTGGTCGAGGGCGAGTGGGCCGACGAGAGCGGCGAGATCGTGGTGGCCGACGGTGACGGCGTGCTGCGGCCCGGCACCGAGGTGGACTTCCCCGATCTGCCGGGCACCCCCGCCCTGACCGTGGTCGGCGTGGCCCGCTCGGTCACCGGCACCGCCGACGCCTGGGTGACCCCGGCGCAGGCCACCGCGCTGGCCCCCGAGGGCGCGGGGGCGACGTACGAGATGCTCTACCGCTTCCACGACGCCGGTACGGAGGCGGAGCTGACCGCCGCGCGGAAGGTGATCGCGGACGCCGTGCCCGCGGGGACGCTGAGCGGGACGCGCTCCTACCTGGCCGTCCAGGAGGAGCGGCTGGCGAACACGCTGGCCTTCGTGCCGTTCGTGGCCGCGTTCGGGGTGCTGGGGCTGGCCATGTCGGTGCTGATCATCGGGATCGTGGTCAGCGGGGCGGTGGGTTCCGCCCGGCGCCGGATCGGCATCCTCAAGGCGCTCGGCTTCACCCCGGCCCAGGTGGTGCGCGCGTACGTCGCCCAGGCCCTGCTCCCGGCCGCGCTCGGCTGCGTGCTCGGCGCGGGTCTGGGGCAGCTGCTGGCGGGCCCGGTGCTGGGCACCGTCGAGGACGCCTATGGCGGGGCGACGGCCGCGCTGCCCTGGTGGGTGTATCTGGCCGCGCCCGGCCTCGCGCTCACGCTGGTCGCCGTGGCCGCGCTGGTGCCCGCGCTGCGGGCCGGACGGCTGCGCAGCGCGACGGCGATCACGGTGGGGCGCACCCCGGGCAGCGGGCGCGGGCGGCTGGCCCGGCGGCTGACCGGGCGGCTGCCGGTGCCGCGCGCGGTCGGCCTGGGGCTGGCGCAGCCGTTCGCGCGTCCGGCCCGTACGGCGACGACGGCCGCCGCCATCGCCCTGGCCGCCCTCACCGTGACCTTCGCGACCGGGCTCGCGCTGTCGCTGGGCGCGGTGCAGTCGCACCGGCTGCTGGACTCGGCGGCTCCGGTCGTGGTCGACACCGGCCCGGTGGGCGCCCCGCCGGGCGCCGAGGCCATGCCCTCGCCCGGTCAGGCGTCCGCCGAGGAGGCCGACCCGGACGAGGTCGCCGCCGTCCTGGACGCCCAGTCGGACACCCGCCGCTACTACCGCGCGGTCGGCGCCGAGGTCTCCGCGTCCGGCGTGACCGGCCGGACGGCCGTGACGGGCTACACCGGCGACGCCCGGTGGGGCGCCCCGCAGCTTGTCTCGGGGAGGTGGTTCGAGGCACCCGGCGAGGCCGTGGTCACCGAACGGTTCCTGCGCGCGGCCGACGTCGGCGTCGGGGACACGGTGACCCTCTCCGAGGACGGGCGCCGCACCACCGTCGAGATCACCGGCGAGGCGTTCTTCACCGAGAACGACGGCATGACCGTACTGACCCCCGCCGCCACCCTCACCCCCCTCGACCTGGACACCGGCCCCAGCCGCTTCTACGTCGAGCCCGAGCCCGGCGTCTCCTCCGCCGCGTATCTCTCCACCCTGACCGGCGCCCTCGACGGCACCGGCGCCTTCGCCCACCCGGCCGGGGACGGCTCGTCCAGCGTGATCGTGGCCATGGACGCGCTGATCGCGACGCTCACCCTGCTGCTGGTCGCCGTCGCGGGCCTCGGGGTGCTCAACACGGTCGTCCTGGACACCCGCGACCGCATCCATGACCTGGGCGTCTTCAAGGCACTGGGCATGACACCCCGGCAGACCGTCGGCATGGTCCTCACGTCCGTCGCCGCCGTCGGACTGGCCGCGGGGGTGGTGGGAGTGCCGCTCGGCGTGGCCCTGCACCGCTTCGTGACGCCGCTGATGGGCGACGCGGTGGGGATGAATCTGCCCGACTCCTTCCTCACCGTGCTCTCCACGCCGGTCCTGGTGCTGCTCGCGCTGGGTGGTTTGGTGATCGCGGTCGCGGGGGCGCTGGCCCCGGCGGGGTGGGCGGCGCGGACGGATGCGGGGAGGGCGCTGCGGACGGAGTAGCGGGGGGGGGAGTCGGAGGGGGAAGGGGGGTGAGTCCCGGGCTTGAGGGGTGAGTCGGAGGGGAGGAGGGCAGAGGTGCGGGGCGTCCACGGGGGTGGGGCCCCGCGCCTCTGTCGTTCCTGTCCTACTGGACCCTGCCGAAGCCCCTACAGGAACGAGTTGATCTCGATCGTCTCGTCCCGGCCCGGCCCGACCCCGATCGCGGAGATGGGGGCGCCGGACATCTCCTCCAGCGCCTTCACGTACGCCTGGGCGTTCTTCGGCAGGTCGGAGAAGGACTTCGCGCCGGTGATGTCCTCGGACCAGCCCGGCAGGTTCTCGTAGACCGGCTTCGCGTGGTGGAAGTCGCTCTGTGAGTACGGGAGGTCCTCGACCCGGCGGCCGTCGATCTCGTACGCCACACAGACCGGGATCTGCTCCCAGCCGGTGAGCACGTCGAGCTTGGTGAGGAAGAAGTCCGTGAGGCCGTTGACGCGGGTCGCGTACCGGGCGATCACGGCGTCGAACCAGCCGCAGCGGCGGTCCCGGCCCGTGGTCACACCCCGCTCGCGGCCGATCCGGCGCAGCGCCTCGCCGTCCGCGTCGAACAGCTCGGTCGGGAAAGGACCGGCGCCGACGCGGGTGGTGTACGCCTTGAGGATGCCGATGACCCGGCTGATCTTCGTCGGGCCGACCCCGGAACCGGTGCAGGCGCCGCCCGCGGTGGGGTTGCTGGACGTGACGAACGGATACGTACCGTGGTCGATGTCCAGCAGGGTGCCCTGGCCGCCCTCGAAGAGGACCACCTTGTCGGCCTCCAGGGCCTGGTTGAGGACCAGGACGGTGTCGGCGACGTAGGGCGCGAGCTTGTCGGCGTAGCCGAGCAGTTCTTCCACGACCTGCTCTATGGCGATGGCCCGCCGGTTGTAGAGCTTGGTCAGCATCTGGTTCTTGGCGTCGAGCGCCGCCTCCACCTTCTGGGTGAGGATCGACTCGTCGTAGAGGTCCTGGACCCGGATGCCGACCCGGTTGATCTTGTCGGCGTAGGTCGGTCCGATACCGCGCCCGGTCGTCCCGATCTTCCGCTTTCCGAGGAAGCGTTCCGTCACCTTGTCGACGGTGACGTTGTACGGGGTGATGATGTGCGCGTTACCGCTGATCAGGAGCTTGGACGTGTCGATGCCCCGCTCGCTCAGACCGTTCAGCTCGGAGAACAGGACCGATGGGTCCACGACGACGCCGTTGCCGATGACCGGCGTACAGCCTGGGGACAGGATTCCGGAGGGGAGAAGGTGAAGGGCGTATTTCTGGTCGCCCACGACCACCGTGTGGCCGGCGTTGTTGCCGCCCTGGTAGCGGACCACGTAGTCGACCGATCCACCGAGCAGGTCGGTGGCCTTCCCCTTGCCCTCGTCACCCCACTGAGCACCGAGCAGCACAAGTGCGGGCACGCGCGTACACCCCTTCCGGGCGGGGCATGTCCAAGGTCAGGGGCGTACGTGGCACGCGTGTGCCTCGTACCCCGGCGACCCTCGTCGGCCGCAACCCGTCGGACCGGATGCCCCGGAATAGACGAAGCCCCTGGCGCAATAGCGCAAGGGGCTCTTGCACAAAGATGCTACCCGAGGAAGCGAGGCACGGCCGAGGTGGCGACTTTCGCGACTTCCGATCAGCTGCTGGTGGTCATCGATCCGGTCGCCCGGCGAACCGACGGAGAGTCCGTGCGGATCGCGAAAGACGTGCTCAGCGCGGGTGCGTCGACGAAGGTGTGTCTGCCGGACGGTCCCGAGGAATTCGCCCGCGCGCTTCAGCGGCGCGGGTCGCGGCGGCCGGTGGTGATCGGCGACGACCGCGCGCTGGCCCGTGCGGTGGCCCTGCTGCACCGGCAGCGGGAGCTGGCCGGCTGCCCGCTGTCGGTGGTGCCGGTGGGCACCCTGCTGGGCGTGGCGCACGCGCTGGGCGTACCGAGGGGCGCGGTGGCGGCGGCCCGCGCGGTGCTCGACGGCACGGAACGCCGACTGGATCTGCTGGTGGACGACAGTGACGGGGTGGTGCTGGGGGCGCTCAGTATTCCGCCGGTGGTGGGGGTGGAGGCGGAGGTGGAGGCGGAAGCGGAAGCGGAAGCTGAGGCGGAGCCGGGGGGTGGGGCGGGGCGGGGGTCGGGCTATCGGGCCGGGGCGGGGGCCGGTTCTGGTTCTGGGCCTGGGTCCGGGGCCGGGTCCGGGTTCGGTTTTGGGGCGGGGTCCGGATTCGGGGCGGGGGCTGGGTCGGGGGTGGGGTCGGGGGATCTTGCCCCGGCCGGGCTGCGGGGGGCGTGGCTGCGGTCGTGCCATTCGCTGGTACGGGGGCTGGTGCCGCCTCGGGCGTCCCGTCCGGCGGGGTCGGTGGAGTCGTCCTGGCCGGGGGGCGGGGCGGGGCTGTCCTGGCTGGCCCGGGGTGCGGGGGGCGGGGGTGTGGTGGCCGCGCGGCTGCGGGTGGAGGTGGACGGGGACTTGCTGGTCGATCTGGAGCAGCCGGTGGAGGCGGTGTCGGTGACGCCGGGCGGCTCGGGCTCGGCCGCGGTGGAGGTGCGGCCCCTGTCGGTGGGCGCGGAGGCGACCCCGCTGCGGGCGGCGGGCCGCCGGGTCACCATCTCGGGCCCCGACTTCCGCTACCGCGCCGACGCGGCGGTGTCCGGCCCGGTACGGAGGCGGACGTGGACGGTGTGGGAGGGGGCGCTGGGGTTGGTGTTGCCGGGGTAGGGGCGGGGCGGGATGGCGGGGGGAAGGTGGATGTCCCGGTGCGGACCGGGCACCGGGACATCCAGGTGCCGTCGCCCGGCGCGGGGCGGGCTGGTGGGAAGAGCTGCACGCGTCGGCGGGGGTGCCGGCGCGGAGCATGCCGGTCTGAGGGCGGGGCGTACGGCGGCCCGGCGGTTCGGGTGCGGTGGGGGGGCTGCCTGCGGGGGCTTCAGGGGCGGCGGGCGTTCCCTGCGGAGCGTTACAGGGGCGGCGGGCGTTCCCTGCGGAGCGTTTCAGGGGCGGCGGGCGTTTCGCTGGGCGTTCAGGTGCGACGGGCGTTTCGCGTGGCCGTCATAGGCGCTTCCCGTGGACATCGTGGACGCTTCCCGTGGACGCCGTGGACGCTACCCATGGACACCATGGATGCTGCCCCTGGACACCCCGGGCGCTTCCCCTGGCCGTCAGCGCCCGAACTGCTCCACCCGATGCTCCCGCCACCGGTCCATCAGCTTCCCGATCTCCCCCTGGAGGTACTCGAAGAAGGCCAGCGTCTCGGCGATCCGCTGACCGCCGGGGCTGTCCGCGCCGAGGCTGTCGACGCCCTCGCGCAGGGTGCCTTCCCAGCGCTTGAGCACGGTGTCGCGGTTGGTCAGCGCCTCGTACCACTGGTCGCTGTGCACCCGGTACCGCTCCCGCCGTGACCCGGGTTCGCGCTCCCGCGAGACCATGTGGACCTGGGAGAGGTAGCGCACCGCGCCGGACACGGCGGCGGGGCTGACCCGCAGCTGTGCGCCGAGTTCGGCCGAGGTCATGGCCCCGGCGTCGGACGCGAGCAGTGCGGCGAACACCCGCGCGGCCATGCGCTGCATACCGGCGTCGACGAGCTGCGCCGCGAACGCCTCGACGAACCTCGACACGATCTCCGGGTCCCGCTCCGCCCCGCGCGCACCCCCGTCCCGGTCCGGGCCCCCGTCTCTCTTCCCCGTGTCCCGCGTCTCCGCCATGCTCCGATCATCTCCCCTGCTCGCACGCCTCCCCCGAGTGTATCGGCGATTTATACGCTTCCTTAACTTCACAAATTTGTGAAGTGAGCGTACGTTCAGAATCATGACCAAGGCAATCAGCGTCTCCGGGCTGCACAAGTCGTTCGGGCGGACGCACGCGCTCGACGGCCTCGACCTGGAGGTCGAATCCGGTGAGGTGCACGGCTTCCTGGGCCCCAACGGGGCCGGCAAGTCCACCGCCATCCGGGTCCTGCTGGGCCTGCTGCGCGCCGACTCCGGCGCCGCGCAGGTACTCGGCCGCGACCCGTGGGCCGACGCGGTGGAGGTCCACCGCCGGATCGCGTACGTCCCCGGCGACGTGACGCTGTGGCGCAACCTCTCCGGCGGCGAGGTCATCGACCTCTACGGCAGACTGCGCGGCGGCCTCGACACGGCCCGCCGGGCCGCCCTGATCGAACGCTTCGAGCTGGACCCGACGAAAAAGGGCCGGACGTATTCGAAGGGCAACCGGCAGAAGGTCGCCCTGGTCGCCGCCTTCGCCTCCGACGTCGATCTGCTGATCCTGGACGAACCCACCTCGGGCCTGGACCCCCTGATGGAGGAGGTCTTCCAGCGCTGTGTCACCGAGGAACGCGAACGCGGCCGGACCGTCCTGCTCTCCTCGCACATCCTCAGCGAGGTGGAGGAGCTGTGCGACCGGGTCAGCATCATCCGCAAGGGCCGGACCGTGGAGACCGGTTCGCTCGCCGAGCTGCGCCATCTGACCCGCACCAGCGTCAGCGCCGAACTCGCCGCCCCGCCCGCCGGCCTCGCCCAGCTCCCCGGCGTGCACCACCTGGACATCCAGGGCAGCCGCGTCCGCCTCCAGGTCGACTCCGACAACCTGGACGCCGTACTGCGCCGCCTCAGCGAGACCGGCGTACGCTCCCTGACCTCATCACCGCCCACCCTGGAGGAACTGTTCCTACGGCACTACCAGGCCGACGCCGCCGACACCGACCACACCGCTGACGCGACCGCCGCCGACTCCATCGGATCCGGCCCCGGCCGTGACGAGGTGCCCTCCCGATGACCACGACAAGCCCGAAGACCCCGAAGACCCCGAAGACCCCGCCGAACCCGACGGGTCCCACCACCCCCACCACCCCCACCCATACCACCCCCACCGCCCGTACCGGCGGTACCCGTCAGCTGGCCGGCACCGGCACCCTGCTGCGCTTCGCGCTGCGCCGCGACCGCGTGATGATCCCGGTCTGGATCGCGGTCAACGCCCTGATGGTGCTGTCCATGCCGAACACCATCAAGTCGATGTACGGCACCTCCGCCGAGCGCGCCGATCTGATCCACCAGATGGACACCAACGCCTCCTTGCGGGCCCTGATCGGCCCGGTCTTCGGCGACTCCATCGGCGCGCTGACCGTCTGGCGCGTCGGTGTCTACGCCGCCGCGCTGGCCGGGGTGACGGCCCTGCTCGTCGTCGTACGGCACACCCGCGACGAGGAGGAGAGCGGGCGGCAGGAACTGGTGGCGTCCGGGATGGTGGGCCGGCGGGCCCCCCTGACGGCAGCCCTGCTGACCGCCGGGGTCGCCAATGGCGTCCTCGCCCTGCTGATCGTGGCGGGACTGGCCGGACAGGGGATCGCGGGCGCCCTGGCGTTCGGCCTGGGCGTCGCCGGGGTCGGCATGGTCTTCGCGACGATGGCGGCGATCGTGGCCCAGCTGACCGAGAGCGCGCGGCTGGCCCGGGGACTGACCGCCGCCGTGCTGGGCGCGGCGTTCGTGCTCCGCGCGGCGGGCGACTCCGCGAGCACCGACGGCTCCTCGGTCCTGACCTGGCTCTCCCCCCTCGGCTGGCTGGAGAACCTGCGCCCCTACGCGAACGAACGCTGGTGGGTCCTGCTCCTCCTCGCCGCCGCCGTGGCGATCCAGGCCCTGGTCGCCTACGAACTCACCGGCCGCCGCGACATCGGCATGAGCTTCCTGCCGACCCGCCCCGGCCCCCCGTCCGGCCGCCTGGCGACGGCGGGCGCCCTGGCCTGGCGTCTGCAACGCGGCACCGTCCTCGGCTGGTGCATCGGCTTCTTCCTCGCGGGTGTCGTGTACGGCGGTCTCACCGACGGCGTGGTCGATCTGCTCGGCGACAACGAGAGTGCCCGCCAGATCATCGAACGGATGGGCGGCCAGAGCGGTGTCACCGATGCCTTCCTCGCCTCGATGGTCAGCATGCTCGGCCTGATCGCCGCCCTGTTCATCGTCGCCTCCGTCCTGCGGCTGCACGGCGAGGAGACCTCCGGCCGGGCGGAACCGATCCTCGCGAACGCGGTCGGCCGACTGCGCTGGGCCGGCGGCCATCTGCTGATCGCCTACGCCGGCTCGGCCCTGATCATGCTGATCGCCGCCCTCGGCTTCGCCGTCGGCTACGGCCAGGACCTGGGCCCCCTGCTGGCCGCCTGTCTCCTCCAGCTCCCGGCGATCTGGCTGATCGGCTCCCTGGCCGTCCTGCTCCACGGCCTCTCGCCCCGGCTGGCCCCGTCCGCCTGGGGCGTGGCCGGCGCGGTCCTGCTGATCGGCTGGGTGGGCCCCGCCCTCGACGCCCCCCAGATCCTCCTCGACCTCTCCCCCTTCGGCCACCTCCCCAAGCTCCCCGGCGCCGCCATGGACTGGCCCCCGGTCCTGATCCTCCTCACCCTCACCGCCCTCCTCACCACAGCGGGCCTGGCCTCCCTACGCCACCGCGACCTGACAACCGGCTGACACAACCCTCCGGAGCCCCGGCGCCTCCCCCGCGCCCCAGCGGTTTCCCGGATTCCCGGAGCCACCGAGCCCTGGGAATCCCCAGAACCCCCGGAGCCTCCGGACCCCCGGACTCGCGGACCCCCGGACCCCCGGACCCCCAGGGGTTACCTCCTCAACCCGCGCGAGACCAATCACGGCATCACGGCATCACGGCATCACGGCATCACCCCACTTCCACACTCAGCCCCTCCAGCCCTCTGATCACAAAGTTCGGCTTGCGCCGCGGGTCCGCCGCGAGGCGCAGCGTCGGGGCCTTCTCCAGGAGGGCTGTCATGGAGGCGGCCAGTTCGATACGGGCCAGGGGGGCGCCGATGCAGTAGTGGATGCCGGCGCTGAAGGAGATGTGCGGATTGTCGGCGCGGGTGAGGTCGAGCCGGCCGGGTGCGCGGAAGACGGCCGGGTCGTGGTTGGCGGAGCCGAAGAGCAGCGCCAGTTCCGAACCCCGCGGGATCAGCCGGCCGTCGATCTCGATGTCGTCCAGCACCCACCGCTCGAACAGCTGGAGCGGGGTGTCGTACCGCATCAGCTCCTCCACGGCCGACGGCACCAGCGAGTGATCCGCCCGCAGCGCCGCCAGCTGGTCCGGGTTGCGGAACAGCGCCCACCACCCATTGACCGTCGCGTTCACCGTCGCCTCGTGCCCGGCGTTGAGCAGCAGCACCGCCGTGGAGATCATCTCCTGCTCGGTGAGCCGGTCCCCCTCGTCATGCGCCTCGATCAGCCCGGAGATCAGATCCTCCCCCGGCTCCTTGCGCCGCTCGGCGATCAGCTCCCGCAGATACTCCGAGAACTCCACCGACGCCCGCACCGCCCGCTCCGCCGTCTCCGGCGACGGCTTCAGCTCGTACATCCCGCAGATGTCCGCCGACCAGGGCCGCAGCGGCGCCCGCTCCCCCTCCGGGATCCCGAGCATCTCCGCGATCACCGCCACCGGCAGCGGCTCCGCCACCTCCGCCAGCAGATCACCCCCGCCCCGTCGCACCAGATCATCGACCAGCTCACCCGCCAGCCGCTCCACATAAGGCTTCAGCCGCTCCACCGTCCGCGGTGTGAACGCCTTCGACACCAGCCTCCTGATCCGGGTGTGGTCCGGCGGCTCCAGGTCGAGCATCCCGTGGTCGTTCAGCGTGTGGAACGGCTCCTGCTCCGCCGGCGGCGCCGTCCGCCCGAAGTCCTCGTGCGAGAACCGGTGCTGATACGTCCGCCCCAGCCGCCGGTCCCGCAGCAGCGCCGACACATCCGCGTGATGCGGCACCAGCCACTGATCGCTGGGCTCGTACCGGATCACCCGCCCCCGCGCCCGCAGCTCCGCGTACGCGGGGTACGGGTCGGCCAGAAAGGCCGGATCCCAGGGGGCGAACACCTGCGAAATCTCACCTATTGCCATGAACGGACGCTAGCCCGACGATCCACCCCCTGACCAGACCGTTCCCCCTTCACCCTGCCCCCTCGCCCTCCCCCTCGCCCGGCGGTCCCGCGCTCAGCTCGGCGTGACCAGCCGGGCCTCGTACGCGAACACCGCGGCCTGGGTACGGTCTCTCAGCCCCAGCTTCACCAGGACCCGGCTGACATGCGTCTTGATGGTCGACTCGGCGACGACCAGCCGCTCCGCTATCTCCGAGTTGGACAACCCCTGCGCGATCAGCACCAGCACCTCCGTCTCCCGCTCGGTCAGATCGCCGTACGCCGCCTGCGCGGAGGACATCAGCCGCGGGGCGTCGGCCAGCTTCGAGAACTCAGTGATCAGCCGCCGGGTGACCGACGGCGCCAGCAACGCCTCCCCGCCGGCCACCACCCGCACCCCGTCGGCGAGCTGCCGCGCCGAGGCGTCCTTGAGCAGAAAGCCGGAGGCTCCCGCCCGCAACGCCTGGTACACGTACTCGTCCAGGTCGAAGGTGGTCAGCACCAGCACCTTGGCGCCGTCGTCCGCGGCGACGATCTCCCGGGTGGCCTCGATGCCGTTCAACTCGGGCATCCGGATGTCCATCAGCACCACGTCCGGCGCCAGCTCGCGCACCCGCTCGACCGCCTCGCGGCCGTTGACTGCCTCGCCGACCACCTCGATGTCCGGCATCGCGTTCAGCAGGACCGAGAAGCCCTCGCGCACCATCATCTGGTCGTCCGCGATCAGTACGCGGATCGTCATACGTCACCCCCCTCGCTCACCCGGGCCACCGGCAGAAACACCGCCACCTCGTACCCTCCCTCGTCCATCGCTCCCGCCGTCATCTCGCCGCTCAGCATGGAGACCCGCTCGCGCATCCCGGTGATGCCGTGCCCCGCGCCCGGCGAGGGCTTGATCAGGGACGGGTTGGGCGGCGGGTCGTTGACTATGCGCAGCCCCAGCCCGCCGAGCACATAGCCCACCTCGACCCGCGCCGCCGCGCCCGGCGCGTGCCGCAGCGTATTGCTCAGCGCCTCCTGCACTATCCGGTACGCCGACAGCTCCACGCCCTGCGGCAGCTCCCGCACCGCGCCGGTGATCGTCTTCTCCACGCCCAGGCCGGCGTCACGGACGTTGTCCAGCAGCCGGTCCAGGTCGGCCAGGGTGGGCTGGGGGGCGTCGGGGGCCTCGTAGTCCTCGGCTCTCACTACGCCCAGGACGCGGCGCAGCTCCGTCAGCGCGGCGACCGCGTTCTCCCGGATGGTGACGAAGGCGCGCTCCAGCTCGGGCGGTGGGTTCTCCACCCGGTAGGGCGCCGCCTCGGCCTGGATCGCGACCACCGACATGTGGTGCGCCACGACGTCGTGCAGCTCGCGGGCGATGGTGGTGCGCTCCTCCAGCAGGGTGCGCTTGGAGCGCTCGTGCTCGGTCACCGTCTGCTGTGCCGTGACCTCCTGCTTGGCCTGGCGGACCACCTGCCTGGCCTCCCGGCGTATGTGCCCGACCGAGACGACGAGCAGGACCAGCGCGGAGATCATCAGCATCGGTCCGGTGGTGCCACCGATGCCCCCCGAGCCGAGGGCGGTCTCGGCGAACAGCCCGTACCCGGCGGTCAGCAGCCACATCCACGCGGCGGTGCGCGGCCGGGTCCGTATCCCGACGATGGTGAGCACGGCCAGGTGGCTGATGAAGGTCCCGGCCGACCAGGGCCAGTCGTCCCACTCGCCGGTGAACATCCCGGCGATCGGGGTGACCGCCAGGGATATCCAGAAGGCGCCGACCGGCCGGACCAGTGTGGCGAGCACGGGGATCAGGCAGAGCAGTCCGGTGAGCAGCGGGACGGGATCATGAGAGCCGCTGAACCAGCCGGCGAGGAACGCGATCATCCCCAGCCCGGCCACCATCACATGCGGCGCATAGGCGACATAATCCCGCAACCGCCCCCGCAGCCGCCGCGTGAACGGCCCCTCCATACTCATCCTGGCCAGCGGCCGATACACGAACGCGTCGTGCATCAGATCCTGCCGGAGGCCCCGAAGGGCATCCATGGCCATCCGGAACTCCGGGCTGCGCTCGTACGCCCCGCCCTCACCGCCCGGCGAGGTCGGAACCATCTGGGTCGTCTCCGTCACACCCAAAACGGTATGCGTCCACCCGTGTCACCGTCGTCACCAGTGAGAGGGGTCATATCGGATCCCTCTCAGGTACTAGGCGGGTAGCGGTCGCTCGGGACGGTCGGGGCGGTCGGGGGTGGCGGGTACGCCGTGGTGGGGTAGCCGAACTGGCCGGGAGCGGGGGGTGGGGGTACGGGCGTGGCGGGCTGCCGACGGCTGCGGACGACCAGGGTGAGGGCGGCTGCGGCCAGGACGGCGGCGCCTGTGCCCAGGGCGAGCCAGAGGGGGGTGTCGCTGTCGTCGGAGGGTGTGGCCGTCGCCGCGGGGGACTGCTGGTCCGCGGGGGTGTCGTCCTGCGGGTCGCCGGGAGAGGTGGCTTCCGGGGCGGCGGGGGGCTCCGCCGCGTTCAGGTCCGGGAGTGGGTATTCGTCCGCCGGACCCGGGTCACCGGGGGCTTCGAGGGCGATTCGGGGGCGGACGATGCCGTAGCCGATGGAGTCGTTGCGTTCGGCGCCGTCGGTGGGGGCGCCGATGGTGTTCAGCATGACTCTCAGGACCTGGTTGTTGGTCCAGTCGGGGTGCTCGGCCCAGATGAGGGCGGCACTGGCGGAGGCCAGGGCGGTGGCGTCGCTGGTGCCGTGGGATGTGCAGAGGCCGGTCTCGTTCCCGCAGGTGTGCACCATTTCCTCGCCGGGGGCCGCGATGTCCACCTGCGGGCCGTGCTGGGATTCGTCGGTACGGCGGAGGTCCTTGCCCACTGCCCCGACCCCCACCACGCCGGGTGTGGCACCGGGGTACTCGGGCAGATTGCCCTCGTCACCACTGTTCCCGACCGATGCGAAGATCAGCGAGCCCTTCTCCAGCGCGTACCGCACCGCCTCCGTGAGTTGTGGTGACCCCGATGTGACACCGAGGGAGATGTTGATGACCTGGGCGCCCTCGTCGGCCGCGTAGCGGATCGCCTTCGGGGTGATCTCGTTGAACCGCTCCACCTGGGCGGCCTTGTTGGCGGCCGATTCCCCCGGCGGCACCCGGATGGGCAAGATCTTGGCGCCCGGAGCCAGCCCGAAGGCGCCCTTGCCCCCTCCCCAGGCACCGGTTCCGGCGATCAGACCGGCCATGCCCGTGCCATGCCCGTTGTAGTCGGTGTGCGCGTCCCCCGGCTCGTCCGGCGCGAAATCCTCGCCGGGCAGCACACGGCCCTCCAGGTCGGGATTGTCCGGGTCGACTCCCGAGTCGATGACTGCCACAGTGACGCCCTCGCCCGTGCTGGTCCGCCACATGTCCTCTGCCTGCATGGCGTCGAGAAACCACTGCTGTTCTCGGGTCGACTCCGCGTAGGCGGGAGTGCCCGCCGCGCTCACCAGCAATACGCCGAGCACCGCCGATGCCGCGGCCAGGCGATTCCGGCGCCGCGTACCGCTGATGAGCATGTGAGTTCCTTCGCCCTTCTGCTGTCAGTCGATGACCGGCGGCACGATACGACGTCCGTCGTTCGGCCCCCTGGTCTCCTCGTCCTCGGTCGCCCTGCGGCGCTCCCCGCGCCTGTTGTCCCTTCGGGACCGGGTCGTTCGGTTCTGTGGCGTGGTGGCACCCCCGCCGCCACTGCCCGTACGGGTGCCGGAGGGGATGCCTCCGGCAATGCCACCCCTGGTGGCATTCGTCGAGCCGCTGGA
Organism: Streptomyces sp. NPDC056734; assembly: GCF_042790455.1. Lineage (NCBI taxonomy): Bacteria > Bacillati > Actinomycetota > Actinomycetes > Kitasatosporales > Streptomycetaceae > Streptomyces > Streptomyces sp. NPDC056734. The sequence continues at coordinate 258,638 of NZ_JBHTZD010000006.1, read as the reverse complement.
GCCCGAACCGGATGTTCCGGGTGAGCGTCCACCGGAGCGGCCCGGCTGCTGCTGCGGGCTGCCGCCCACGACGCCGTTCCGGGGCAGGGCCCCGCTGGCGGGCAGGGGCGCACGGCCGCCGGTAGCCGGAGCCTGCGGGCCGGTCGGCCGACCGAGCGGCTGCCCGGCTGGGGCGCCGCCAGGCCCTGCCGCTCCACGGGAGCCCTGGGTCTCACCACCGACCACCACACCCCTGGGAATGCCCGAGGTGCGCCCCTCAGCCGGTGTGGTGGGCCTGCCGCCGACAATGCCTTGGGCGCCGCCACCTGGCACACCGGTAGCACGCCCGGTCGCCGAGGCGACAGCACCGCCGCCGGACAGCGGCGGTGTCCGCCCGGTCCCCACCGCGCGCACCGACCCCGTCACTCGGTCTGGGGTTCTCTTGCCGCCGAACGCCGGTGGGACCGGGCCGGTCAGCTGAGATCCACCGCCCTCGGCACGAGAGGGGCCGGGTGGAGCGGCCGTCGAACCGGGAGACGTCCGGTTCCCGTCCGGCATGGTCTCGACAGCGTTGACCTCCATCCGGGTCTCCACCGGGTCGGGGGCGGCCGATCGAACAGGATCCTGTGGCACCGACGCCGGCACCGGGCGCGAGGACGAGGGCGATCCTGACCCAGTCGATCCGTCCGCGCCCCCATATGTCGCCGGAGGGACTGACCCTCCGGGATCCGACGTGATCTGCTCCCCACCGCCGGGACGAGCGATCGACTCCATGGCATAGCGGTTCTCCGGATCCCCCGGCACGAACGCCTCCGGCGGAGGCGGAAACCGTGGCCTCTCCAAGCCGTTCAGCTGTGTCGCCGACACCTCATACGTCTGGGCCAGCTTCCGCATCTCCGCCGCCGCGTCCTGGCGGACCCGTTCGCGGTCGGCGTTCAGGGCCGCGAGGTCGTTGGCCGCCTCGGTAGCGATGGTGCGGGCGTCGGGGTCGTTGCGGGACTCGGTGGCGGCGTCGAGGTTGGCCTCGGCCGACGGCAGGTCGCGGGGGATGGCGGTCTGGGCCTGGGCGATGGCGGTGGAGGCGCGGCTGAGCCAGCTCGCGGACTCCTCGCTGAAGTCGCCGAGGCGGATCGTCGCGTTGGCCAGGTCACCCGCCCAGGTGCGGAAGGCGTCCGCGCCCTCGCCCTTCCACTCGACCCACTGCGGGCGCACCTTCAGCTCTTCCGCGATCTTGTGGATCTCGTTCGCGACCGCGATCAGACGATCCGCCGCCGCCTGGATCGGGCCGGCGTTCGCCTGGTCCAGCCAGGTCAGCATCTGTTCGTGGCTCATCGACTCGAACGGCGTACCGCCGCCCCCAGTGCCCCCGTCGGCCATCAGATCGTGCCTCCCGCGTCGTCCTCGGCCTCCGGTTGCGCGGTGTCCGATTCCGTACCTGTGTCCGTGGTCCGCGGGCCCGGGCGCTGCGGGTCGTACGTGCCGCCGTAGTGCTCCGTCGTCTCCGCGCTGATCGCCGCCATACGGTCGCGGATGTCCAGGTCCATATTCTCGTAGCCCTTGTGCGACGCCTGTACCGCGATGCCCATGCCCTCGATCGAGTCCGAGAGGAGCCGGGAGAGGCTCTCCAGCTCGCCGATGACCGTCTCGTACGAGCTGAACAGGCCCGTCGCCTCCGCCCATTGACCGTCGCCGCCGCCGAACTGGACCCTGCTCAGCGGCTCCTCGCCCACCTGTCCCGGGCCCGCCGGGGACTCCTTCAGGTCGCGGATCAGCTCGTCCACACGTCTCTTGAACTCCGTGAACGACGTGAACTCGGTGACGATGTCACCCACCGCGCTCCCCAGCGCCCCGAAGGGCCCGGCCAGCAGACCCGCGCCCAACGCACCCCCGAACCCCTCCGGCAGCACAACAGCCTCCCCGTGATGCGGAACAACCATGACCGCACTCGCAACCATAACCGGCGGCAGTGACAAGCCGCAGACGCGCTGTGACCGGATTTCGCCGATTGCTATCGCGTCCTGCCGCAGCGTGCCGCCGGCCTCCGTGCCCTCAGCGGCCCTCAGTGGCCCTCAGTGGCCCTCAATAGCCCTTCGGGCGCACCACTCCCGACTCGTACGCGAACACCGCCGCCTGGGTACGGTCCCGCAGGCCCAGTTTGACGAGGATGCGGCCCACATGGGTCTTGACCGTCTGCTCGGCCACCACCAGGCGTTCCGCGATCTCCGCGTTGGACAGGCCCTTCGCGATCAGGGACAGGACCTCCGTCTCACGGTCCGTCAGGGTGGCCACGCGCTGTTTCAGGGGGGCCGGGGCGGTGGTGCCCAGGCGGGAGAACTCGGCGATCAACCGGCGGGTGATGCCGGGGGCCAGCAGCGCGTCCCCGGCGGCCACCACCCGTACCGCTTCGGCCAGTTGGTCGGCCGAGGCGTCCTTGAGGAGGAAGCCGGAGGCGCCCGCGCGCAGGGCCTCGTAGACATACTCGTCCAGGTCGAAGGTGGTCAGGACCAGGACCTTCGTCACGGGCATGGCGGTGGTGACCCGGCGGGTCGCCTCGATGCCGCCCAGTTCGGGCATGCGGATGTCCATCAGGACCACGTCCGGGGACAGTTCGGCCGCCTTCTCGACCGCTTCCAGGCCGTTCACCGCCTGGCCGATCACCTCGATGTCGGACTGCGTGTTGAGCAGCACGGTGAAGCCCTGCCGGACCATCTGCTGGTCGTCGGCGATCAGTACGCGGATCGTGCCGCTCGTCATGGGAAGTCCTTGGGGAAGTGGATCCGGAGAGGGGTGCCGGTGTCGTCGGGGGGCGCGAGGGACATGCTGTCTCTGGGCAGGAACGCCGAGACGGAGTAGCCGCCTTGCAGGGTTCTGGTCGCGGTGAGCTGGCCGCCGAGCATCGTGGCCCGCTCCCGCATCCCGAGCAGGCCATGGCCCGCGCCCGGCGACGGCTGCACCGGGTGACTCGGACGGGAATTGATCACACCCAGGTGCAGGCCCTCGGGGAAGTGGGTGATCTCCACGCGCACGTCCGAGCCCGGCGCGTGCCGCAGCGCGTTGCTGAGCGCCTCCTGGACGATGCGGTACGCCGAGAGTTCCATCCCCGGCGGGTACGGGCGGGCCGGTTCGCCCACGATGTCGGTGGTGATGGTGAGGCCCGCGGCCCGGGTGTTGTCGATCAGGTCGTCCAGGCGGTCCAGCGTCGGCTGCGGGGCGTCCGGCGCGACCCCGGTGCCCAGGCCCGCCGCGTCGTCGGGGTCCTCGGAGCGCAGCACGCCCAGAACCCGGCGGAGTTCGGTGAGCGCCTCCAGGGCGTTCTGGCGGATGCCGTCGAGGTTCTCCTTCAGCTCGTCCGACGGGTTCTCCACCAGATGCGGGGCCACCTGCGCCTGTATGGAGATCACCGACATGTGGTGCGCCACCACATCGTGCAGCTCGCGCGCGATCCGGCTGCGCTCCTCCAGCAGGGTGCGCCGGGCACGCTCCTCCGCCGTGATGCCCGTCTGCTCCACCAGCTCCACCCGCGCCACCCGGCGGCCCCGCAGCGCCGCCCCGAGGAGGGTGACGCCTGTGAACAGCGCCACCGCCACGGTGCCGGTCGACGTGTACTGCGCACCGCCCAGCACTCCCTGGATGATCCAGGTGACCAGGGCCGTCACCCCGACGGCCGCCGTCGAGACCGGCGTCCGCACCCGCAGGGCCAGCAGGAACAGCACCAAAGCGTGCCCGCCCATCGCTGGTGGGCCCCACGGCCAGGGTGTATTGGCCAGCGACGGATCGGCGAGCAACTGGTCAGGCACGCCCGGTCCGGGCGGGCTCCCGGGCAAGGGTGCTCCGGCCGCGGGCGGCATATCGCCGAACAGCTCCTCGCGCGCGCCCAGCGCGGTCGCCACGAACGCCGCCAGCGACAGCCACCAGGCCGGCATGGGCAGCCACGGCGCCAGCACCACCGCCGCGCTCTGCGCCAGCCCGCACAGCACGGCGAACTCGATGCTCAGGTGATAGCCATCGAGCAATTGGTCCATATTGGCCAGCAGGACGACGATCGCCGCCAGCACGACCAGGCCGTGCGGCAGCCAGCGCAGCCACAGGGACGGCGGCATCGGGTCGTAGGACAGGTCCCGCAGTTCGGTCACCACGCCCCGCAGCCAGCCCACCGCGCGACGCGGATCCAGGCGCGTGTCCGCCACGTGCCGCGTGTCCGCCCCGAGCCGGTCGGTCGCCGCGACCGGGTCCGGCGACCCGAGCCGGTCGCGGCACGCCTCCGCCGTGCGCTCGTCCCGCTCCCCCTCGCCGTTCACACCGCTCACCCTAGACATCGGTCTCCCTCCCCCGTAGCGCCCCCGTGGCGCGCGCTGCAACCATCCCTTCGGACGGCATGGCTCCCGGCACCTGCCGTGTCCGTACCACCCGTGATCTGCGGCCCTTCCGGCTCGCGGGGGCGGCATGCTCCCAGGAGCGGAACGCCGCCCAGCACACGCCCAGGGCCAGGGCGAAGGCCGGGAGCCAGGACAGACGCCAGGCGACCCAGGCCAGGTCGTCGGGGCGGGTGTGCAGGCCGGGCAGCCGGCCGGCCAGCAGGCCCGTCGCCGTGGTCGCCATCATGGCCGTCTGGTGCCAGAGGAAGACCGTCATGGCCGAGAGATTGACCAGCGCCACCGCCGCCCACGCCACCGGGCGGCGCATCCCCCGGCGCAGCGGCCCGCGCAGCAGCAGCGCGAGTCCGCACTGGGCCAGCCCGAAGGTGACCGCCGCCAGCGTCGGCGGGTTGAGGTTGGAGACCTCGGCGCCCGGCACCCCGACCATCGAGGCCGGATACCCCGCCCAGGCCACCAGCCCGGCCGTCGCCACCGCCCCGCCGGTCAGCAGGATCCACCCCGCGCGGGGGCGCTCCAGCTCGCCCCGGGTCCAGGCGGCGCCCAGCGTGTACGGCACCAGCCAGCCGGCCGCCAGATTCAGCCAGCCGAGCCGGTCGGGGCCGCCCAGGCCGAAGCGGGCCAGATCCACGTGCAGCACGAACGCCAGCGGCCACAGCGGGCTGACCTTGGTCAGCAGCGGGGTCGCCGCCGTCAGTACGGCGAAGACCAGCAGGAACCACAGGGGGGACAGGGCCAGTTTGACCAGGGTGTGGACGGTCGTGAGGTCGGCCGACGACAGCAGCAGCACGGCCGTCGTCACCGTCCACAGGGTGAGGACGGCGGCCACCGGCCCGAAGAGGCGGGACAGCCGGGCGGTCAGCCAGGGGCGGTAGCCCACGCCGCGCGCCCGCGCCGACGCATGACTGCGGGTCGCCACATGCCCTCCCACCAGGAAGAACACCGCCAGTGTCTGGAACAGCCAGGAGACCGGGGCCAGCCACGGCATCGGGTCCAGCGGGCTCGCGGCGCGCAGGGTGTCGCCGTCGGCGACCAGCGCCGTCACCAGCCAGTGGCCCAGCACCACACCGAGGATCGCGAAGGCGCGCAGGGCGTCCACCGCACGGTCCCGGTGCGCGGGTGTGGCCGCGTCCATCCGATCGGCCTGGTGGCCGAGGGCGCGCCATCGGGAGCGCGTTCCTCGCCTCGCCTCAGTCATGGCTCACCTCCCCCGTCTCACCGAGCACGATCCGGGCCAGGTTGGCCAGCGACTCCGAGCCCGGCGTGAAGTAGTCGCTGTGTCCGCCGTCCCCGGCGGAGAAACGGCGGGCGCCGTACGCCGGGGACATCGGGTCGGTGCCGAAGCCGACGGTCGTGCCGAACAGGTCCGCCTCAAGGTGCGGCACCTGCCCGACCCAGTCGTCCGCCCCGCGTCCCGCCCAGACGCGCGCGGAGGTGCCCAGGTCCGACACCGTCTCCACGCCCGTCCCCGGGCTGCCGGTGAAGGCGATGTCGTCGACGTCGAGGCCGGGGGCCGCGCGGGCGCACACCACCGAACCGTAGGAGTGGCAGAGGAGGGCGATACGGGTGTCCTGGCCGCTGATCCCGTACAGACCGGCGATGAACTCCCCCAGGTCCGGCGCCGCTTCCTCCGCGCGGGACGTGGTCATCACCGTCGTACCGACCGTGCCCGGCGTCTCGTAGCCGAGCCAGGCGACGACCGCTGTGTGCGGGTCCGCCGGGGCCCGCTCGGTGAGCTGCCGGTGCAGGGACCGGGCGGCTGTGCGGAAGCGCGTGTATGTGTCGAGGGTGGTGTCGGAGCCGGGTATCAGGACGGCGACGCGGTCGGCCCGTGCCAGGTCGCCGAAGACCTCCGTGACCCGCCCCTGGCCTCGGCCGTCGAAGGCGAGCAGCAGGCGGCCCGGGTCGTCGGCCATCGCCCGCTCCACCGCCGCCCGGCGGGCGTCGCCGTGCTCCTCGGCCATACCGGCGGCCTGGGCGGCGTTGGCGCGGTTCGCCGCGTACACCGCATCCAGCGTGGCCGCCGTGACGCGGCCCAGGTCGGCGGGCGGTGGCGCGGGGACACCGGGGCGGGTGGCGGCGGCGAGGGGGACGACCAGCGCGGCCATGATGAGCGCGGCGAGGAGCGTACGGAACCAGCGTGAAATACCGGGAGCGGCTCCACGCGTCGGGTCGGCGACGCCGCCGGCGCCCGCCCGTCCTCCGCCCGTCATGACGGCGGCGCCGACGCCCCTCCGTCCCCCACGCGCCCCGGACCCCGCCGCCCACTCCCGCATGTCCCGCCCCTCCCCCTCGGCCCGTCCATCGGGCCCTTCCCATGGGAAAGTTACGGATCTCGGCTCGTCGTCCGCGTCCCGCCGGAGAGCCGTCCTGGGAGGTCACTCTCAGGTATTACGGGTATGACTCACTGACCCGCTGGGCCTCCGAGTCTTCTACCATCCGATACCGCCCGATACCGCCCGATACCGTCCGAGCGGGTCTCACCACGCAAGCTGCGCGATCTCCTCCACCACCACCGCGCACGCGTCCGCCGCAGGGTCGATCAGCGGATAGTGGCCCACATCCTCCAGCAGCGTCAGTCCCACCACCTCGCCCGCCTTCGCCGCCGCCTCCGTGTACGCCTCGGCGACCGCCTGCGGCACCACCGTGTCCCGCCGGCCCTGCACGACGGTCGTCGCGATGCCCGTGGGGAGCAGCTGGGCGGGATCGGCGTACGGCTGACGGCCCGCGAACTCATCCTGGCCACCGAGGAGTTGGACGGCCGCACCCCCGCACACGTCCAGCTTCTCCGCGACCGCGAAATCGGCGATCGGGGCGAGGGCGACCACCCCGCGCAGCGGGGCGGGCCGGGGGGTGCGCCAGGGCGAGTCGGCGGGCAGGAGATGCCGTGCCGCCGCCCACAGGGCGAGATGGCCGCCCGCGGAGTGGCCGGTGATCACCATACGGCGGGGGTCCGCCTGCGGGAGGACCTCGCGTACGAGGGCGGGGAGGGCATCGAGCGCGGCGGCCATGTCGTCGAACGTGTCCGGCCAACGGCCCGCCGGCACACCGGAGTCGGGGGCGTCCTGGCCGCCCGGCGCGTCCGGAAGGTCCAGGGCGCCCCGCCGATACTCGACGTTGGCCACCGCGAACCCCCTGCGCGCCAGGAAACCGGCGAACGGAGTGATGTGGCGGCGATCGTAGGCCGCCCGCCAGGCCCCGCCGTGCACGACGACGACCAGCGGCACGAGCGGTGCCGGAGGCCCGGGATCCGCGGGCTCGTCGAGGTGCGGGGCGTAGAAGTCGATCACCTGGTCCGGGTGGTCGCCGTACGCGGCGGTGGCGTCCGGAGCGACGGGCGGGTGCGAGAAGGCGGACTCCTCCTCGGCGGCTTCTGCGGCGGCCCTTGCTACGGCGACGTCGTCCGGCATGCTCCAACCTCTCAGCGGCGAAATGGAATTGGCGGACCAGGTGGGGATTCGGCCGTTGGCCGGGACGGTATCAGGCCGGTGACGTGCGGGGACACGCGGATATCACGCTGGGTGAGGGCTAAACGGTTCTCTTGTTCCGGTACGGAGGTGTACGGGCGGTAATCCACCTCCGCATCACCCGCATCACCCGCACCCGACGGCGAGCCCCCAGACAAAGGTCCGCCGTCGGGTGCCAGGTGCCGATCTACTCAGCCGACCAGCCGGCTACCCCCCAAGACCCTTCCCGAGGCCGCCCCCGAGACCGTCCCCAAGACCGTCCCCGAGAACCTCCCCCAGACCCCCCGCCGCCCGCTCCGCATCCGCGAACCCCACATACAGGGGCGTGAAGCCGAAGCGCAGGACATCGGGCTCGCGGAAGTCGCCGACGATCCCCCGCTCGGCGAGGGCCCGCATCACCGCCCCGGCGTCCGCGCAGCGCAGCGCCACCTGGCTGCCACGCCGCCCATGGTCGTACGGGGTGATGCACTCGACCCGCCCCTCGGGAACGTACGCCTCCACGCACTCCAGGAAGTAGTCCGTCAGAGCCAGGGACTTCGCGCGTACGTCCGTCATCGAGACGCCGTCCCACACCTCCAGCGCCGCCTCCAGGGCCAGCATCGAGAGGATGTCCGGCGTGCCGACCCGGCCCCGGACCGCGCCCGCCGCCGGTTCATAGGCGCCCCGCATACCGAACGGCTCCACGTGGGAGTTCCAGCCGGGGAGCGGGGAGTCGAAGGCGTCCTGCCGGTCCCGGCTCACATACAGGTACGCCGGTGAACCCGGGCCCCCGTTCAGGTACTTGTACGTGCAGCCGACCGCCAGATCCACCCCGTGCTCGTCCAGCCCCACGGGCAACGCGCCCGCGCTGTGGCACAGGTCCCACACCGCCAGGGCGCCCGCCGCGCGGATCGCGGAGGTCAGGGCCGGGAGGTCGTACAACCGGCCGGTGCGGTAGTCGACGTGGTTCAGCAGGACCGCCGCCGTACGTCCGCTCAACGCGCCCGGCACCTCGTCCGGCGCCACCGCCCGTACCGTACGACCCGTGAGCCGTGCGGCGGACTGTGCGATGTAGCCGTCCGTGGGGAAGGTGCCGGCGTCGACCAGGATCTCGTCCCGGCCGTCCCCCGCGATACGTACGGCGCCGACCAGCGCCTTGAAGACGTTCACGCTGGTCGAGTCGCCGACCACGATCTGGCCCGGCGCCGCGCCCACCAGCGGGGCGATCCGGTCGCCGATGCGCTCCGGCGCGGTCCACCAGCCGCTCTCCTCCCAGGAGCGGATGCGCAGTTCACCCCACTGGCGCTCGATGACGTCGGCCAGGCGCGCGGGCACGTGCGCGGGCAACGCGCCCAGGGAGTTGCCGTCCAGATACACGGTGTCGTCCAGGACGAACGACGACCGCGCCGCGGCCAGCGGGTCCTCGGCGTCCAGCTTCCGGGCCTTCTCCGCCTTGAGGCCCGCCGCCCTGAGGGCCCCCGCCTTGAGGGCCCCCGCCTTGAGAGTCGCGTCAGACATAGGACCGCGCCGTCCACAGCTCGGGGAACACGTTCTTCCGGGCCCGCTTCTCCAGCCAGGCCACGCCCGCCGAGCCGCCCGTACCGGCCTTCGCGCCCATCGCGCGCCGGGTCGCCACCAGATGGTCGTTGCGCCATCGCCACACCAGCTCGGCCACGTCGGTCAGCGCCTCGCCCAGCCGCCCGAGGTCGGAGTCCCGCCGCACCTCGTCGCCGTAGATCTCCGCCCACACCCGCTCGACGGCGTCATCCGCCTCGTACCGCAGCGACACGTCCCGTGTCAGTACCGCCTCAGGTACCCCGTACCCCCGGCGGGCCAGCAGCCGTACCACCTCGTCGTACAGGCTCGGCTCGTGCAGCGCCTTCTCCAGTTCCGCGTGGACGCGGGGCGCGCCGCGGTGCGGGACCAGCATGGACGACGACTTCTCGCCGAGCAGGAACTCCATCCGCCGGTACATCGCCGACTGGAAGCCGGAACCGTCGCCGAGGGCGCCGCGATAGGAGTTGAACTGCCGAGGGGTGAGCTGGCCGAGCGGCTTCCAGGAGGCGTTCAGCGCCTCCAGTTCCCGCGCGGAACGCTTCAGCGCGTCGATCGCCGTCGGCACGTCGTCCGAGCGCAGCGCCGCCGCCGCGGTCTCCCACTCATGGACGACGACCGTGAACCACAGCTCCATGACCTGGGTCGTGACCAGGAAGACCATCTCTCCGGGATCGTCGGAGAGGGTGTGCTGGAGGTGGGTGAGTACGTCCGCCTTGACGTAGTCCTCGTACGGGGTGGTCCCCTGGAAGTCGAGATGCGGAGCCGCGGGCTCGTGAGCCTCGTGGGACATCGCTGTCTCCTGATGTGTACTCCGGGTAGCGGTCCGCCCCTGCCGATGCCGGCACGGGGGCCCCGGTCCCCACCCGCATCCTGCGCACCGCCCCGCCCTGCCCGCAAGGCGTACCCCGGGTACATCGCACGACGTACCGGCATCCGTGCCGTACCCGGGGTACTTCAGCGCACCCTGACCCCCGTCACCCCAAGGCACCCAAGGGGGTACCCCGAGATCAGCCCGAGATCACCCCAGGGTCTGCGCCGCCGTAGGCGAGGAGTCCTTCAGGAACTGCGTGCAGCGCTCGTACTCCTCCTGCTCCCCGATCGCCTGCGCGGCCCGCGCGAGGGCGTGCAGGGCGCGCAGGAAGCCGCGGTTCGGCTCGTGCTCCCACGGCACCGGCCCATGGCCCTTCCAGCCGCTGCGGCGCAGGGAGTCGAGACCGCGGTGGTAGCCGGTACGGGCGTAGGCGTACGACTCCACCGTGCTGCGCCGCTCGTAGGCGTCGTCGGCGAGGACGGCCCAGGCCAGCGAGGAGGTCGGGTACTTCGCGGCGACCTCGGCGGCCGGGGACCCGCCCGCGAGCAGTTCGCGCGGCTCGGGGTCGTCGGGGAGATGGGTCGGGGGCGGTCCCCCGAGGAGGTTCTCGTGAATCGTCATGGGGTCCAGTCTCGTACATCCCGCGCCTCCGTCTCCCCCTTGAGCTGCACGGGCTGAGCCGCACGGACCCGGTCGAGCCGCACGGGCCCGGTCACCCGCGGGACTACGGGACGCAGGGGGCGCTACCCCGGCCCTACCCCTCCCCCAGCCGCCCCGAGGACTTCACCCCCGGCTCCAGCGGCGGAGCCGTGATACTCCCGTGGGTCAGACACTCCGGCCGGGTGCAGTCCGGCGGCGGTCGCCGTACCGTCGTGAAGGCGACCACCGCGCCCACCACCAGCACCCCGGCACAGACCAGCATCGCCCGGTCGAACGCGCTGTCGAAGGCGGTCGGTGAGCGGTAGGCGTCCTCGCTCATCCCGGAGATCAGCGGCAGCGCGGCCACCGCGATCAGGCCCGCCGCCCGCGCCGCCGCGTTGTTGATGCCGCTGGCCAGACCCGCCCGCGAGGTGTCCACGGAGGCGAGCACGGTCGCGGTGAGCGGGGCGACCAGGGTGACCATGCCCAGGCCCATCACCAGCAGCGCGGGCAGGACGTCCACCAGGTACGACGCGTGCTCGCCCACCCGGGTCATCAGCAGCAGGCCGACCGCGCACAGGAGCGGCCCGACGGTGAGCGGGATCCGCGGGCCGATCTTGGTGGCGAGTTCGCCGGAGCGGGCGGAGAACAGCAGCATCAGGACGGTCGTCGGCAGCAGCGCCGTACCGGCGGCCAGGGCCGAGTAGCCCGACACCACCTGGAGCTGGAGGACGGTCAGGAAGAAGAAGCCTCCGAAGGCCGCGTACACACACAGAGTGACCAGGTTGACGGCCGTGAACTGCCGCGACGAGAAGATCTCCAGCGGCATCATCGGATCCGCCCGGCGCCGCTCGACCATGACGAAGGCGACCCCGGCCGCGACCCCCAGGATCGCCGTCACCACGACCACCGCCGTGCCGCTGCGCGCCTCGATCAGCGCGTATGTCACCAGCGCGAGCGACAGCGCGCCCAGGCAGGCGCCCAGTACGTCGAAGCGGGCGTGGGGCTTGCCGTCGGAGGACTCCGGTACGTGCCGCAGCGCGACCGGCACGCACACCAGGGCCAGCGGGACGTTCAGCAGGAAGACCCAGCGCCAGCCCGGCCCGTCCACCAGCCAGCCGCCCAAAAACGGGCCGATGGCCGCCCCGATGCCGCCGAACCCGGACCACAGGCCGACCGCCCGCCCCCGGTCGTCGGGGTGGAAGGACGCCTGGATCAGGGAGAGCGAGCCCGGGGTGAGCAGCGCCCCGCCGATGCCCTGGAGGGCGCGCGCGGCGATCAGCACCTCGGCGTTCGGCGCCAGCCCGCACAGCAGCGAGGCGACGGCGAACCACACCACGCCGATCACGAAGACCTTGCGGCGCCCGTAGTGGTCGCCGAGGGAGCCGCCGAGCAGGATCAGCCCGGCGAGGGTGAGCATGTAGGCGTTGACGGTCCACTGGAGGGCCGCGAGATCCGTGTTCAGGTCCTCGCCGATGCGCGGGAGGGCCACATTGACGACGGTCGAGTCCAGCAGCGCCATGCTGGAGCCGAGGACGGTGGTGAACAGGAGCCACTTGCCCTGCGGTGAGGCGATCCGGACGTCAGGCATGACGACAGATATACAACGAGCCCGGCGCGAGGGCACCGGGCTCGCCGTGACCTGGGTACTACGTCAGCCGACGTACTACTTCAGCCGACCTACCACTTGACCGACCTACCACTCAGCCGACCTACTACCTGACCGACGTACTACTTGGCAGACGTACTACTTGGCAGACGTACTACTTCAGCTTGTTCCCCGCCGACCGCAGGTTCCCGCACGCCTCGACCACGCGCGCCGCCATGCCCGCCTCGGCCGACTTGCCCCAGGTGCGCGGGTCGTAGGTCTTCTTGGAGCCGACCTCGCCGTCCACCTTGAGGACTCCGTCGTAGTTGCGGAACATGTGGTCGGCGACGGGACGCGTGAAGGCGTACTGGGTGTCCGTGTCGATGTTCATCTTGACCACGCCGTTCTCCAGCGCGGTGCGGATCTCGTCCTCGGAGGAGCCGGAGCCGCCGTGGAAGACGAAGTCGAAGACCTTGGCGTCGGCCGGACGGCCGTACTTCGCGGCGACGCCCTCGTTCAGCTCCTTGAGCAGCTCGGGGCGGAGCACCACGTTGCCCGGCTTGTACACACCGTGGACGTTGCCGAAGGACGCGGCCAGCAGGTAGCGGCCCTTCTCGCCCAGGCCGAGGGCCTCGGCGGTACGGATGGCGTCGTCGACGGTGGTGTACAGCTCGTCGTTGATCTCGTGGGTGACGCCGTCCTCCTCGCCGCCGGTCGGGGTGATCTCCACCTCCAGGATGATCTTCGCGGCGACGGCGACGGCCAGCAGTTCCTGGCCGATCGCGAGGTTGTCGGCGAGGGTCTCGGCGGAGCCGTCCCACATGTGCGACTGGAACAGCGGGTTGTCGCCCCGGGCGACCCGCTCCGCGGACACCGCGAGCAGCGGACGGACGTACCCGTCGAGCTTGTCCTTGGGACAGTGGTCGGTGTGCAGAGCCACCGTGACGTCGTACTTCGCGGCGACGATGTGCGCGAACTCGGCCAGCGCCACGGCGCCGGTGACCATGTCCTTGCTGTACTGGCCGCCCAGGAACTCGGCGCCGCCGGTCGAGATCTGGATGATGCCGTCGCTCTCGGCCTCCGCGAAGCCGCGCAGGGCAGCGTGCAGGGTCTGCGACGAGGTCACGTTGATGGCCGGGTAGGCGAACTTGCCTGCCTTCGCCCGGTCGAGCATCTCGTTGTAGACCTCGGGGGTTGCGATGGGCATCTGTCCGCTCCTTGTATGTGCGGGTGGGAGTACGCGGGAGTACGTGGGAGTACCACGAAGTACTACGTAAGGCCCTGACCTAGACCTGCGGGGGGGGGTGACGCCGTCGTCGGAGCCATCTTCCCAGACGAACCCCTCGGTACGGAGTGCCGTCTCAGTCCAGGCCCAGCTCGTCCTTGGAGTACGCGAAGAGGTACGGCACCCCGGCCCCCTCCTCGATCTTCTCGGCGGCGCCGGTGGCCCGGTCCACGATGGTCGCGACGCCCACGACCTGCGCCCCGGCCTCGCGCACGGCCTCGACGGCGGTGAGCGGGGAGCCGCCGGTGGTGGAGGTGTCCTCGACCACCAGCACCCGGCGCCCGGCGATGTCCGGCCCCTCCACCCGGCGCTGGAGCCCGTGCGCCTTGGCGGCCTTGCGGACCACGAACGCGTCCAGCTTGCGCCCGCGCGCGGCGGCGACGTGCAGCATGGCGGCGGCCACCGGGTCGGCGCCCAGCGTCAGCCCGCCGACCGCGTCGAACTCCAGGCCGGCGGCCAGATCCAGCAGCACCGCGCCGACCAGCGGGGCGGCCTCACCATCGAGGGTGACCCGGCGCAGATCGACGTAGTAGTCGGCCTCCAGGCCCGAGGAGAGCGTCACCTTGCCGTGCACCACGGCCTTGTCCTTGATCTGCTGGAGCAGCTCGCCCCGTACGTCCGTCATGCCGACCAGCTTAGAGGCGCCTCCAGCGCCAGGTGGTGGTGGCCTCCAGCGGCTCCAGGGGAGTGACCAGGCGCGGCAGGGTGTTCAGCCCGTCCGGCGGTCCGGTCTGCGGCTCCACACAGACGGCGGCGTCCTGCTCGTCGTACAGCACGACCCATTTCTCCGGGCTGCTGATGACCATCTCCAGCCGCTCGGGCCAGGTCAGGGTCACCTCCACCCCGTCGGGCATCCCGAAGCAGTCGTCCCAGGGGCCGGGCACGGGCTCGATCCGCTTCCCGGTCGGCAGATGGTCGTCCCCCCGCTCCTCCTGCCACCCCGGCCGGAAGCCGACGACCGCGCCCGCGCCCCCGTCCAGGCTCCGGTTGAACCACGGATGCCACCCGAGCTGCGCCGGGAAGGAGTCGTCGTACGTCTCCACCGCCAGGGTCAGCGTCAGACTCTCCGGCGTGAGCGCCACCATCTGGGTAACCCTGCCGGGGTAGGGCCAGGGTGCGACCAGGTCGTACGTGATCACCGCCTCGTCCGCCGAGACCCGCGCGGTGCGCCAGGCGCCGTCGCGGGCGGTGCCGTGGATGGCGTGGGGCGGGGAGTTCAGGGGCAGCTGGTGCACCTTCGCCCCGTCCCGGAACCGTCCGTCGCGGATCCGCCCGCACCAGGGGACCATCGGGAAACAGCCGTAGCGGTCGCCCTGCCGGAGCAGTTCGACGCCGTCGATCCGAAGGCTCGCCAGCCGCCCGCCATGGCCGGGGGCGACCGTCAGCCGGGCGTCGCCCGCGGTCAGGGTGATGTCTTGGTCGCTCACCTGACCGACCCTACTGGTGCGATCAAGAGGGCGGCCTCGGGCGGGGTGCGCAGGGGGGCGGGTGGCGGTGGACGGCTGCTCGGCGGAGCGGGCCGGTGGGCCGGTGGGCCGGTGGGCCGGTGGGCCGGTGGCCCTTCCGAGGGACCCTGGCGTCCCTCGGATCGGGCCCGTGGTCCCTTCGAGGGACCCTGGCGTGCCTTCCGAGGGACCCCGGCGTCCGATCCGAGAGACCCCGGCGTCCCTTCCGAGAGACCCCGGCGTCCCTTTCCGAGGGACCCTAGCGCCGCTTGCGCAGCGCCCGGGTCACCACGATCGCCGAGGCCAGCGCGAGCGCCGCCGCCGGGGCGGCCCAGCGCAGGGTGTTCGCCGGGGCGATGGTCTGGGGCGCCGGTACGGGCGCGTACCGTCCCCGGGGCGGCGCGTGGTCGACCTCCTCCGCACTGCGCCCGATCATCGTGCGGCGCGCGTGCGCGGCCTCGGCGGGGGGTCCACCCGAGGGCTCGGCGGGAGGCTGGGCGGAGGGCTCGGCGAGGGGGTCGGCGGGAGATTCGGCGGAGGGCGCCACGGGGGGCTCGGCGAAGCCCTCCGGCAGGTCCCCGGCCGATTCGTCGGCGGCCTCGTCGGCCCCCTCGCCGGTCGCTTCGTCCGCCACTTCGCCGGTCGCTTCGCCGGTCGGTTCGTCCGCCGCCTCGCCGGTCGCTTCGCCGGTCGGTTCGTCCGCCACTTCGCCGGGCACTTCGTCCGCCACCTCGCCGGTCACTTCGCCGGATGCTTCGTCGTCGTTCACAAGCCGGTCCAACGACGCAGGCGGCACGCCGGTCCCGGATCCGGCCGGAGGAGCGGTCTCGCCAGCCCCGTCAGCCTCGTCCGACCCCGCAGGCCCCTCAGGCCCCGCAGCCCCGGCAGCCTGGTCCGACTCCTCAGGCCCGCCAGGCCCGCCAGACCCCGCAGACCCCACATTCTCATCAGACCCCGCAGCCCCGGCAGCCCCCTCACCCGGGGCGGAGCCCACCCGCTCCCCGAACCCACGCACCAACCGCACCACCGCCGACCGCACCGCATCCGAGGACAGTTCGGCGATCCGGCCGTCCGCGGTCGCCGTGCCGTCGAACACCGCCGTCGTCCCCTCGGCGGACTCCGTCAGACGGAGCGTGAGCGCCAGCGTGACCGTTCCCGTCCCGCGCGCCTCCGTGGCCTCGGCGTCGACCCCGTACGACCCGTCCTCCCGTGGAGTGACCCGCAGGGTGCCGCGGTAGGTGATGGTCGTCCCGCCCACCCGTACCTTCAGCCGCCCGGCGACCGGCTCCGCGCCGGCCTCCTGCTGGAGCCCGGACAGGGCCCGCGCGATCCGCGCGGGGTCGTCGAGCGCGGCCCTGAGCCGCTCGGCGGCAACCGGAATGAAGACCTCAAGCTCCATGTCCGTGGAGCCTACCCAGCGTCGGCCGGATCGCACCCGCACGGCGGGGATTCCGTACGAGGATTCGGTTACCCCGTTTGCCGCTCCCCCTCCGTACCGGCTCCGTACCGGCTCAGTACCGGGGATGGACCAGCGTGGACACGGGCAGTCCGCCGATCCGGGTCCGCTCCGCCGCCCGCGCGCCCGCCGCCAGGTCCTGCTCCGTCAGGGTCCGGGGTGCGGGCCGGGCGGCGAGGGACAGGGGTGGCGCGGCGCCCGGCGAGGCGAGGACGAAACCCCAGTCGTGCGGGGTCCCGGAGGTGCCGGTGGTGCGGTCGGGGCCGGCCGCGAACCCGGTGGTGCCGCCCCCGGCGCGGTAGGGGACGGTCAGCAGTCCGGCCGCGCGCAGGGTCGTGTCGACCGTCCAGAAGCCGTGCGGGCGGCCGGCGAGCGGACCGGCGTGCACCACCATCCGGCCGTCGGCGGCCAGGGCGCGCCGGGCGAGCCCGTAGAACTCCTGGGAGTACAGCTTCGTACTGTCCGTGATGGCGGGGTCCGGCAGATCGGAGATCACCACGTCGTACGCCTCGGTCGGGGCCGTGCGCAGCCAGGTGAAGGCGTCCGCGACGGTGACCCGGACGCGCGGGTCGCCGTGGACATGGCCGTTGAGGGCGGCGAGGGCCGGGTCCTGGCGGGCCAGCCGGATCACCTCGGGGTCGATCTCCACGATGTCCACGCGCCGCACCCCGGGGTGGCGCAGCACCTCGCGGGCGGCGAGGCCGTCACCGCCGCCGAGGATGAGGACGCGTTCGTGCGGGCCGTTCATCACGGGGTGGACCAGCGCCTCGTGGTAGCGCCGCTCGTCCTGGCCGCTGACCCGGAGGCGGCCGTCGAGGAAGAGGGCGAGCGGCTCGCCGTGCGTGCCGCCGGTCAGGACGACTTCCTGGACCTCGCTCTTCACGGCGACCCGTACGTCGCTGCCGTACACCGCCTGGCGCGCGGCGCGTTCGAAGTCGTCGACGAGGACGGCGGCGGAGGCGAGCAGGCCGAGCACGGTGAGGTTGGCGGTGAGCAGCAGCCAGCGGGCGCGGCGGGTGAGGTCTCCGTGGAACAGGCCGAGCACCAGCGCGCCCCCGGCGATCACATTGACGGTGCCGGTGAGCAGCGCGCCGGTCAACTGGCCGAGGAACGGCAGGAGGAGGAAGGGGAAAGCGAGGCCGCCGACGAGCGCGCCGACGTAGTCCGCGGCGAACAGGTCGGCGACCGCGCCGCCCGCGTCCTGGCGGCGGATGCGCTGGATCAGCTCCATCAGCAGCGGCACTTCGGCGCCGATGAGCAGTCCGGTGCCGAGTGAGAAGGCGACCAGGATGAGGCGGGGGCCGTGGGACCACAGGCCGCCCCAGTCGCCGGTCCAGGCGAAAACCGCGTACAGGGCCATCGCGCTGCATCCGCCGACCAGGGCGAGGGCCACCTCGACCGCGCCGAAGGCCGCCGCGCCGAGTCTGCGCAGCCGTTTCGCCGCGAGCGAGCCGATGCCCATCGCGAAGACCATGACGGACAGCACGATGGACGCCTGGGTGACCGAGTCGCCTATCAAGTACGAGGCGAGGGCCACGAGTTCCAGCTCGTAGACCAGTCCGCAGGCGGCGCAGACGAAGACGCAGGCCAGGACCAGGAACCGTGCGGTGCCGGGCCGCACGGGCAGCCGCACGGTGCCGGGTCCTCCGGAGGTGCCCCAGGGCGGCGGGGGGCCGGGCGGGGCCGGGGCGTGCGGGTCGATCACGACTGCGACGTTACGTCACCGCCGCGGTACGTTATGTCACCCACACGTGTGAAACCGGGGTTGGTGGGGTGCCGGGTGTTTGGACGGATGTCGCCGGGGATCGCACCCCCGGAGCCCCGCTCCGGCGCGAACTGCCGGATGCGTGAACGCCGTACAGGCGTCCACGACCCGACCGGCACCGGCGTGCGCGCACCGGTCGGGATTCACGGCACGGCGTCCACGGCCAGGCGACCGCCGCACAGGATTCACGGCACGGCATCCACCGACAGGCGACCACCGCACAGGATTCACAGCACGGCGCCCACGGCCCGGCGACCGCCGCACGGGATCCATTCCACGGCGTCCACGGACAGCCGACCACCGCACGCGATCCATGCCACGGCGCCCGGCATACCCGCACCGGACGGCGTTCACGGCACCGCCACCGGTGTGCGGACCCCCACCCGGGTCCGCGTGGCCACCAGTTGCCCGTCCTGTGGATAGGCGTGCCACGTACGCCAGTGCACCTGGCCCTCGTGGCGCTGGGCGAGCATCGCGGTGAAGGCGTGGGGGCTGCCGGGGAAGACACCCGCCAGTCCGTTGGGGTGGTCGGAGACCAGGGCGAGGAGTTCCTGGGCGCGGCCGGCGAAGGAGCCCGGGGAGAGGGCCTCGACGCGGGCGGCGAACTCGTATTCCCAGTCGCCGACGCGTTTGGCGACCCCCAGCGGCAGCGGGGTGCTGCTGCCGGGGATGCATGCCACGGTCTCCGAGCAGTTGGTGCGCTCCTCCTCCAGCAGAACCTGGTGGGATGCGCCGAGGAGTCTCAACTGGAGTTTGGCTCCGGCGAGTTCGAGGTCGAGCGTGGCGAGTGCGGGCAGTGGCTCGCGCCCGAGGGTCCAGGCGAGGTCGGCCGCGCGCGTGTCGGTGTATGAGGTGTTCAGGGTCGTGAGCATGGATCGGCTCCGCTAGCACACAGAAAAAGGCGGTGTGGGTCCGGCGCACCCCGGTCGCCACCGGGAGGATCGGCCCGGTCAGCCCCGTCAGGAGAGGTGTCCGAAGGACATCCGAGGGGGCCGCGTTGGTGATTTAGAGGGAATCATGAACTGCGGTGCCCCCACAGCGTTTTTACCCAAGTTCGTGGGGTTTCCATCCCTCAGAGGGCTCGTCAGCTCAACTGTTCAACTCCGGCGTACGCCGTGGCGCCTGGGCGTACGCCGGGGCAATGCGCATTTCATACGAGCGCCCGCCCCGGATGAGCTGCCGCCGAGGACGACCGCACGCCCGATGCACGCCCCCCGCCGCACACGAACACCCGCCCCATACACGCACCCGCCACAGACGAGCGCCCGCCAGGACCTGATGTCCCGGCGGGCGTTCGGCAAGGCGGATGCGATTCCCCCTTCAGAAGCTCAGCTGCCCCGTGTCAGCTGCCTCCTCCACCACATCCGCCGCCGCCTCCACAGGACGACGACGAGCCGCCCCCGCAGGAATGTCCGCCGGAGTGGCCCCCTCCGGAGTCGCCGGACGAGCCGCCGTCGCCCGACGAGCCGCCGTCGCCGGACCACCAGCTGCCGGCCTCACCGGCGACCTCCCCGGCGCTGTCCCTCCAGGAGCCGCGGCGGCTCCCCGAGCCACGGAGCGTACGCGAGCGCAGCCGCCGCGCATGAGCCCGCGCGACCGCTGTGAACACGATGCCGAACACGACCACGAACGCGATGGCGATTGCCAGGATGATGCCGAGAACCATGGCGTCATCCTCCCTTCCCTCTCCCCCGAAGCGACCCCCCGTGGGTGCCTCATGCGGTGCGTGAACGGGGGATGCCCTCCCGGCTCACCCCCCAAAGCAGAGTTGAGGAAGTCCAGAGCTTGGGCGCAGGATGACCGGCATGACCTCACCCGCGCGCCCCTTCCTCAACCGCCGTCTCACCGAGTTCGGGACGACGATCTTCGCCGAGATGTCCGCGCTGGCGGTGAAGACCGGGGCGATCAATCTGGGGCAGGGATTCCCCGACACGGACGGCCCCGAGGAGATCCGGGAGGCGGCGGTACGGGCGCTGCGCGACGGGCGCGGGAACCAGTACCCGCCGGGTCCGGGCGTCCCCGAGCTGCGTACCGCGATCGCCGCGCACCAGCGGCGCCGCTACGGCCTGTCCTACGACCCCGACACCGAGGTCCTGGTCACCGCGGGCGCCACCGAGGCGATCGCCGCCGCGCTGCTGGGGCTGCTGGAGCCCGGCGACGAGGTGATCGCGCTGGAGCCGTACTACGACTCGTACGCGGCGAGCATCGCGATGGCGGGCGGGCGGCGCGTCCCGGTGACGCTGCGCCCCGCACAGGGCTCGTTCCGGCTGGACCTGGACGAGCTGCGCGGCGCGGTGACCGACCGCACCCGGCTGCTGCTGATCAACACCCCGCACAATCCGACCGGCACGGTCCTCACCCGCGAGGAGCTGACCGCGATCGCCGCGCTGGCGGTGGAGCGGGATCTGCTGGTGGTGACGGACGAGGTGTACGAGCATCTGGTGTTCGACGGCGCCGAGCATCTGCCGCTGGCGGCCTTCCCCGGGATGCGGGAGCGCACGGTCACCATCGGCTCGGCGGGCAAGACGTTCTCCTTCACCGGCTGGAAGGTCGGCTGGGTCACCGCCTCGCCCGAACTGACGACCGCCGTGCGCACGGCCAAGCAGTTCCTGACGTATGTCGCCTCGGGCCCGTTCCAGTACGCCGTGGCCGAGGCCCTCGCGCTGCCGGACGCCTATTTCGCGGAGTTCCGCGCGGACATGCTGGCCAAGCGCGATCTGCTGGCGGCCGGGCTGAGCGACGCGGGCTTCACCGTGTTCCGCCCGGCCGGCACCTACTTCATCACGACCGACATCCGCCCCCTGGGCGAGTCCGACGGCTTCGCCTTCTGCCGCTCCCTGCCGGAGCGCGCGGGGGTCGTCGCCATTCCCAACGCGGTCTTCTACGACCACCGGGAGGCGGGGGCGCCCTTCGTCCGGTTCGCGTTCTGCAAGCGGACGGCGGTCCTGGAGGAGGCGGTGCGCCGGCTGAAGGGGCTCGCGGGATAGCTCGCGGACGGCAACGCAACAACGCGGCTGTCCACAGCCTGTGGACATGGGGCGCGGGCCCGGAACGGCCGTCCACAGGCTGTGGACGGCGAGAGCCCGGCGTCGACGCGGGACCGTGCGGGTCCGCGCCGCGGCCGGGCTCGCGTGCGGCTACAGAGGAGTGCCGGGAGGGTTACTCGCCGTCCTCGGGCTTCTCCGGCTTCTCCGCGTCATTGACCTCCTGCTCCAGGCCAAGCTGTTCGATCAGCCAGCGGTCGAACTCGATCGCCGCGCGGACCCAGCTGACCGTCGACGACACAAAGAACTCCAGGTTGACCCCGGGGCCGATCAGCATCTGGGCCTCGCCGATCAGGCGGACCGTGCCGTCGTCATGGGTGTGGGTGTAGACCTTGGGCCACAGCGTGCGCCGGTTCCAGTCGTCGATCGACTCCAGGAGCTGCGGCTTCTCCTCGATCTGGTGGGGGCGGTCGTAGAACGTCCGCACCGAGAAGACCTGCTGGTCACCCTCGCCGCGGAACATGAAGTACGTACGGAACTGCTCCCACGGCGCCGCGAGGTCTCCCTCGTCGTCGACGACGTACTTCAGCTCCATCTGGTCGAGGAGCTGCTTGACGAGGTCCTGATCCGGGACGACGGGGCCCGCCGGTCCTTTGGACTGCGGCTGGGGCTGGCCCCCGAAGTTCGGAATCGAGGACGGGTCGATGGTCACCGTGAATTTCCCTTCGTACGGATTCCGCCATCCTCCCCCATGCGGGGAGGGGGGTGGCAAGCCCCGACGGACTCTGTCCGCCGTTGGCTGACGGGATCGGGCCGGGTGGCGGGCAGCGGGCGGACGACCGGGGCGCGGGGCCGGACGCGGCGGGGACGTCCGGCGGCGTCCGGCTGCCCCGGGCGGGACTGCGTCCTGCCCGGAGCGGGACTGCGTACAGGTGCACCCACCGGCACGGACAGAACACCTCCGCACCGCGCGCCCTTCACGACGCCCCGCGCGGACGTACCGGACTGGCTGGAGCACACCCACCCACTGGCCGTCCGCCGGGGGCGGAGGGTCTCGCCCACGAAGGTCGGCGGGGTCAGAGGGTCTTGCCCGCCGGGGTCGCCGGGCCGACGATCAGGCCCTCGCCGAAGGCGTCGACGCGGACCGTGTCGCCGTCCTTGACCTCGCCCGCCAGGATCTCCTTGGCGAGGCGGTCGCCGATCGCGGTCTGGATCAGGCGGCGCAGCGGGCGGGCGCCGTAGGCCGGGTCGTTGCCCTCGTCGGCGAGCCAGGCCAGGGCCTCGGGGGTGACGTCGAGGGTGAGCCGGCGCTCGGCGAGCCGCGCCGCGAGACGGTCGATCTGGAGCCGGGCGATCCGGCTCAGCTCGGCCTTGTCCAGGGCGGAGAAGACCACGAGGTCGTCGAGACGGTTGAGGAACTCGGGCTTGAAGGACGCCCGGACCACCTCAAGGACCTGCTGTTTCTTCTCCTCCTCGCTGGTCAGCGGCTCGACCAGATACTGGCTGCCGAGATTGGAGGTCAGGATCAGGATGGCGTTGCGGAAGTCGACCGTACGGCCCTGTCCATCGGTGAGCCGGCCGTCGTCCAGCACCTGGAGCAGGACGTCGAACACCTCGGGGTGCGCCTTCTCCACCTCGTCGAGCAGTACGACGCTGTACGGCCGTCTGCGCACCGCCTCGGTGAGCTGGCCGCCCTCCTCGTAGCCGATGTAGCCGGGCGGGGCGCCGACCAGCCGGGCCACGCTGTGCTTCTCGCCGTACTCGGACATGTCGATGCGGACCATGGCCCGCTCGTCGTCGAAGAGGAAGTCGGCGAGCGCCTTGGCCAGCTCGGTCTTGCCGACACCGGTCGGGCCGAGGAAGAGGAAGGAGCCGGTGGGCCGGTCGGGGTCGGCGATGCCGGCCCGGGAGCGGCGCACGGCGTCCGAGACGGCACGGACCGCCTCGCCCTGGCCGATGAGCCGCTTGCCCAGCTCGTCCTCCATGCGCAGCAATTTCTGCGTCTCGCCCTCCAGGAGGCGCCCGGCCGGGATGCCGGTCCAGGCGGCGACCACGTCGGCGATGTCGTCGGCGCCCACCTCGTCCTTGACCATGGTGTCCCGGGCGGCCTCCTCCTCGGCCTCGGACGCGGCCTCCAGGTCGCGCTCGACGCCCGGGATCTCGCCGTACAGCAGCTTGCTGGCGGTGTCGAAGTCGCCGTCGCGCTGGGCCCGCTCGGCCTGGCCGCGCAGTTCGTCCAGCTTCTCCTTCAGCTCGCCGACCCGGTTGAGGGACTGCTTCTCCTTCTCCCAGCGGGCATTGAGGCCGCGCAGCTCCTCCTCCTTGTCGGCGAGGTCGCGGCGCAGTTTGTCCAGGCGGTCCCGGGAGGCCGCGTCGGTCTCCTTGCTGAGCGCCAGCTCCTCCATGCGCAGCCGGTCGACGGCCCGCTGGAGTTCGTCGATCTCCAGGGGCGAGGAGTCGATCTCCATCCGCAGCCGGGAGGCGGCCTCGTCCACCAGGTCGATGGCCTTGTCGGGCAGGAAGCGCGAGGTGATGTACCGGTCGGACAGGGTGGCGGCGGCGACCAGCGCGCTGTCCGCGATCTGCACCTTGTGGTGGGCCTCGTAGCGGCCCTTGAGGCCGCGCAGGATGGCGATGGAGTCCTCGACGGACGGCTCGGCGACCAGCACCTGCTGGAAGCGGCGCTCCAGCGCCGGGTCCTTCTCGATCCGCTCGCGGTACTCGTCGAGCGTGGTCGCGCCGACCATACGCAGCTCACCGCGCGCGAGCATGGGCTTGAGCATGTTGCCCGCGTCCATGGCGGAGTCGCCGCCCGCGCCCGCGCCGACGACCGTGTGCAGTTCGTCGATGAAGGTGATGATCTGCCCGTCCGAGCCCTTGATCTCGGCGAGGACGGTCTTGAGGCGCTCCTCGAACTCGCCCCGGTACTTGGCCCCGGCGACCATCGCGCCCAGGTCCAGCGCGACCAGCCGCTTCTCCTTGAGGGACTCGGGCACATCGCCCTTGACGATCCGCTGGGCGAGCCCCTCGACCACGGCGGTCTTTCCGACGCCGGGCTCACCGATCAGCACGGGGTTGTTCTTGGTCCGGCGGGACAGCACCTGCACGACCCGGCGGATCTCCTGGTCCCGGCCGATGACCGGGTCCAGCTTGCCCTCGCGGGCGGCGGCGGTGAAGTCCGTGCCGAACTTCTCCAGGGCCTTGTACGAGCCCTCGGGGTCGGCGGTGGTGACCCGGCGCCCGCCGCGCGCCGCGCGGAACGCCTCCAGCAGCTTCTTCGGCGTGGCGCCGGCGCGGGTCAGCACCTCGCCGGCCCGGCCGCCCTTCCCGGCGATCCCGATCAGCAGATGCTCGGTGGACAGATACTCGTCGCCCAGCTCCCGGGCGCGGCCCTGCGCGTCGGCGATCACCGCGAGCAGCTCACGGTTGGGCTGCGGGGGCGCGACCGTGGACCCGGTCACGCCGGGCAGCGCGGCGACGGCTTTCTCCGCCCCGGCCCGTACGACGGCCTGATCGGCCTCGACGGCGACCAGGAGGTCCGTCACATTCTCGTTCTCCCGCCCCTGGAGCAGAGCCAGCAGCAGGTGCGCGGGGGTGAGATCCGGGTTCCCCTCGGTCACGGCCCGCTGGCCGGCCGCGTTGATCGCGTCCCGGCTCCGGTTGGTCAGCTCGGCGTCCACGTTCGCTGTCTCCTCCTCGGCGTCCCTGCCTGGCTCGTCCACTTCAGATGATTCCGCTGACTCATCTGACTCATCTGACTCATCCAGCGTACATAAAGTTGAGTCTATTCCACTCAAGGCAAACGGGGGGAGGTCCCGGGGGTTACCTTCCGGCCATGGCTTCGTATCCGCAGGACCCCGGGGCGCCCGACGCGCCGTACCTCAGCTTCTGGCGTGAACGGCATGTGTGCACGATGACCACGATCCGTCCCGACGGCACCCCGCATGTCGTCCCGGTCGGGGTCACCTACGACCCACAGGCGCGGCTGGCCCGGGTGATCACGGACCGGGCGACCGCGAAGGCGCGGCATGTGGCGGCGGCCGGGGAGGGGGGCGCCCGGGTCGCGGTCTGCCAGGTGGACGGCCGGCGCTGGGCGACCCTGGAGGGGCGGGCGGTGGTCCGGGCGGAGCCTGAGCACGTGGCGGAGGCGGAGCAGCGCTACGCCGAGCGTTACCGGACCCCGTCGGTGAATCCCACGCGTGTGGTGATTGAGATCACAGTGACGCGAGCGATGGGCCGGGGCTGAGACCCGCCATTTTCAGCCACGCCCAGGATCGGGCGATACCCGGAAATGTCCCCGCAAACGACAGCGGCGTCACCGTGTTCAGGTCACGGTGACGCCGCTGCCGGGGGGAAGCACCTGAGCGATCTGTTACGACGGGGGAATCGCGTCAGGCACTGCGGGGGGTGGCTGAGATGGTTCGTTGCGCGGCGGGCGTGGGCTCCGCCAGCTGATGGTCTCGCTGGTCCAGATTGACGAAGATCATTCCGTACCGGATGGCACACCGCACGGGCTGCGGCGCGCCCCGGGGCCGGCGCAGACATCGATAGGCGCGCACGTCCCCGTCCTCGTCCCGGGTCACCACCACGGGCTCACCGAAGACCGTCACCATCAACGAGTCACCACTGTGGGGGAGCGCGGTGACCAGATCGATGAAGTGCCAGCCCGAGCGGTAGGCCGTGGCCATTTCTCGGCGGAAGGAGCGGTCATCGGGTGGTGTAGTCATGTCAATCCCAGACGCTGTCATTCATACCGACCGGAGCGGTCACAAGATCCGTTCCGATGGCTACAGCCCCCCGCGACTGAACACTGCCCGCCTCATTGTCGCCACTCTTCCCACCAGCGAGGCCACTCAGCGCACCGAAGGCCAGGACGGCGGACAAGGCGGCGACAAGCATCGAGCGAAGCATTCTCTTACGCATAGTCGGCTTCGTCCTCACTTGAAGGTCCCCTCTTCCCCCGTCGGATAAGACGATGGCTCATTCAGGCACGTCATGGCCACACAATCGGTGCATCATGTTCCTGCACGTTCAGGACCCTGGGGGGTGGAAATTTGGTTTCGAATGGGATGAAAGCGACACATCCCCACGCGGTGACCGAGCTGTGTGCAGAAGGTGGCCGCGTTTATGCCAACGCTCTGCGTACAGGACGCGTCGCCCGTACGGAGGTGGAGACCGCTCCCTGCCTCATGGAGTACGCCCTCCTCCACCCCGACCCCGACGACCCGAACTGGCTGGTGCCCATCGCCCCGTCGATCGCCCTGGCCCAGCGGCTCACTTCGCTCGAACGGGAGATCACCGAGCGGCGGCGGCTGACCATCGAGCTGGCGGACGCGTTCGAGCCGTTCATGGCACTGAGCGCCCGGGAGGTCGCCCCCACCCACTCCATCACCGTGCTGGAAGGGCTGGACCGGATCAATTCGGCGCTCGACCTGGCAACCGCCCAGTGCCAGAACGAGATGCTCACGATCCAGCCGAATCGTGGCCGCCGCCCGGAGAACCGGCTGATCGAGGGGCTGGAGCGGGACCGCACGCTCATCGAGCGCGGGGTCCGCATCCGCACGCTCTACCAGCACACCGCGCGCCACAGCCCCGAACGCATCGCCTACACCGACCAGTTCGCCGACGGCAAGGCGGAATACCGCACCATCGACGAACTGGTCGAGCGCCTCATCATCTGCGACGAGACGGTCGCGTTCATCCCGATCCGCGACGACCGGCAGGTGGCCCTCGAACTGCGCCACCCCGGCCTGGTCAACTACCTGATCAAGGTCTTCGAGTTCATGTGGGACCGGGCGGTCCCGCTGAGCGCCGGCGCCCCGTACGAGACCGCCCCCGACGGCATCACCGACATCCAGCACTCCATCGCCAAGCTCCTGGTGGAGGGCCATGTCGACGAGGCGATAGCCCGCCGCCTCGGGATGAACGTCCGCACCTGCCGCGCCCACATCGCCAAGCTGGCGACCGCGCTGGGCAGCGGCAGCCGGGCCCAACTCGGCTATCTCATCGCGCAGTCCGGGATTCTGGACAAGGACCAGCAGCGTTGAGGGCGGTGAACCGCCCGGCCGCCGGGCCGGGGACCCGCCAGGAGGGTGCAATCGAGTGACCGCCGCACCCCACCCCGAGCACGGTGTGGAGGACCTGTGCCCCGCCGGCCTCGCCCTCTACGAACTGGCCCTGCGCGAAGGGTCGGTGGCCGGCGCGACGGCCGCCCAGGTGCCCTGTCTGGTGGACACCGGGCTGCTGGTCCCGGCGCTCACCGACCTGGACCGGCTGGAGCCCGTGTCCCCGGCGCTCGCGCTCCAGCACTTCCTGCGCGCCTCCGCGCTGCGGGTCGCCGACGAGCGCCTGCGCGAGACGCGGCTGACCCAGCTGCTCGAACCGCTGATAGGGATCGGCGGCCGCGCCGGGCCCCCGGCGGACCCGGGCGTCTCGGCACTGAGCGGACTGCGCGTGATCAACGACGCGATAGCCCGGGCCATGGCCGCCACCACCGAGGAGATGCTCTGCGTCCAGCCGCACAACGGCCTGGTCGGCAAGCCGGTGGAGAGCCACGCCGAAGCCATCCGGCGCGACCAGGAACTCCTCGACCGCGGCGCCCGGATCCGCACCCTCTACCAGCACACCCTGCGGTACGTCCCGATCACGGCCGGACGCTACGAGCAGCTGTCCGGCGATGTGGAGGCCCGCACGCTGGACGAGGTGACCGAGCGCCTCATCATCCTCGACCGCGAGGTCGCCTTCCTCCCCGCGAACCCGGACCGCACCCTCGCCCTGGAGATCCGGGTCCCCGCCCTCGTGACCTTCCTGGCAACCACCTTCGACCGCCTGTGGCACCTCGCCACCCCGATGTACCCGCAGGCCGTCCGGCAGCCCGCCCTCAACGGCGTCACCCATCGCCAGCACGCCATAGCGCGGCTGCTCGTCGACGGCCTGACGGACGCCGTCATCGCCGAACGCCTCGGCATGAACATCCGCACCGCCCGCGTCCACATCGCCAAGCTCGCCGCCACCCTCGGCAGCGAGAGCCGGGCGCAGCTCGGCTATCTCATCGCGCGGTCGGGGATTCTCGACCCTGACCGGGAAGGGTGAGCCCGGCCGGGGCGGAGGCGGGACTGTCCAGCCCCACCTGGGCTATGCGCACCCCCAGCTGGGTACGGCTGGCGGCGCCCAGGGTCTCCGAGAGACGGGCGATGTGCGCGCGGCAGGTACGGACGCTGATGCCCAGGCGTTCCGCGATCACCGCGTCCTGGTGGCCCTCCGCCAGCAGCGCGGCGATGGACTGCTCGCGGTGCGAGATGCCCTCGATGCCGGTGTCGGGGAGCGGGGCGGTCAGCGGGATCGCCAGCCGCCACAGGCGCTCGAAGACGGTCACCAGGTACTCCACCAGGCCGGGGTGGCGCAGTTCCAGGGCCATCGTGCGGTCCGCGTTCGCCGGGATGAACGCCACCGTGCGGTCGAACAGGATCAGCCGGTCGATCACCTCGTCCAGCGTCCGGGCCTCGACCGCCTCGCCCATCAGTTCGAGGTAGTTCAGCAGTCCCTGGCCGTGCCGGGCGACATGGTTGTACAGGTCGCGCATGCGCACGCCGCGACCGCGCAGCGCCAGCGCCCGGTGCAGGCCCTCGGACAGTTCGTGCTCCCGGCGGATGCCGCCCGGCTGGACCGTGAGCACCTGCGTCGTGCACGCCTCCGTCGCCTCGTCCAGCGCCGCCTGGATGCGGGCGGGGCCGTCCAGCACCCGGATCGCGGTGCCCTCACCCGGCGCCGAGGCCGGGGCCGGGCCGCCCAGGCCCGCGTACCACTCGACGGCGGCGACCGCCGCGCCCACCCGCCGCTGGCCCGCGCTGACCTCGTCGTAGACCCCGCGCAGCAGCCGGGTCATGACCTCCTGCGGGGCCGTGGGGACCAGCCAGTCCATGTCATCGGGGTCCGGGTGCAGCAGGGCCAGCTCCAGCAGACAGGGCACCGGCCCGGCGTCGCCGCGCGGCACCCGGCCGCGCCGTACGGCCCGGGAGTACACGCGGTCACCGGCCTCGCACAGTCGGTCGGCACCGTGGGGATGCTCCCTTCCGTGCCCGGCCATCGCCCATTCCACCCCCGGTCCCAGCCTCTCCGTGTCGTCGGCGCGGTCCGCCGACGGGCCCCGGCCACACCCGGGAGGCCGGCACCGACGAGCCCCTTCGGCCCCGCAACTATGCGCGGCCCGGACCTGCTCCGCAACACGGCTCTTCGGAACGGCGCCACAAGATCCCGCCGTTCTGCACCGCTTTCCCCCGTCCCCCGCACCTTCGCACACAACAAGATGACGACGGTGTACGGGACTTGCGGCGGGTGTGAGTGACGTACGCGAGGGGGCGGAGCCTGCGCGGCGCGAGGCCGTTTCCGGGCGGGGCGGGCCGTTTCCCGGGGGCCGTTTCCCGGAGGGCGGACCGTTTCCCGGCGGGGGCGGGGGGCGACGCGGGACCAGGCCCGCTTCCCGGCGGGGGCGGGGGCCGACGCGTTGCGCAGCGACAGCGAGGCGGACGCCTGTGGAACACCCCCGCATACCCAGGGCCGACACGGGACGAGACCCGTTCCGCGGCCGGGAGCGCCCCATGCGGTGGCCGTACTCCCACCGGGGTGTGCCCGGCACGGGTCCAGGCCCGTTTCCCGGCAGGGCGAGGCCCGACGCGCTGCGCAGCGACAGCACGGCGGACGCCTGTGGAACACCCCCGCACGGGCGGGCCCGACAGCCGGGAAATGTCCTCGGCCTCCTGCGCCCACGGAACACCCCGCATACCCGGGACCGACACGGGACGAGACCCCTTCCGCAGCCGGGAGCGCCCCGTGCGGTGGCCGTTCTCCCGCCGGGGTGATGGCCGGCACAGGACCAGGCCCGTTTCCCGGCAGGGGCGGAGCCCGACGCGTTGCGCAGCGACAGCAGGGCGGACGCCTGCGGAACACCCCCGCACGGGCGGGGCCAACAGCCGAGAAATGTCCTCGGCCCCCTGCTCCCGCGGAACATCCCCGCATACGCGGGGCCGACGCGTAGCCCTCGACCGGACCGCGCGGGTCGATCGGAACACCCCCGCATACCCGGGGCCGACGCGGGACGAGACCCGTTCCGCAGCCGGGAGCGCCCCGTGCGGTGGCCGTTCTCCCGCCGGGGTGATCGCCCGGCACGGATCCCGGCGCCCGCGGATCCGGCGTGATCCGGCCGAGAGGCCCTACGTCAGGCCCGCCGCCGCGCAGGCCTCCTCGTAGTCGGCCGTACAGATGTCCGACACCTGGTAGATCTCGTCGGCGACCACGGTGTCCTTGATGTTCTCCGCCGTCAGCGCCACCACCGTCACCAGCTGCGACGGGATGTCCTCGTGCGTCGGGCTGTCCACCCGGTCCCGGGTCAGCGCGTCGAACTGGATGTCCCTGCCCTGCACCCGGGCCACCGCCATCTCGGCGGCGGCCTCGGCCTCCTGCGGATAGGACTTGTATACGCTCATGAACTGCTCGCCGGTGAGAATCCGCTGCACGGCCACCAGTTCGGCGTCCTGCCCGGTGATCGGCGGCAGTTCGGTGACCCCGGCCGCCGCCAGCGCCTTGATGACCCCGCCCGCCATGCCGTCGTTCGCGGCGAGCACCCCGGCGATGTTGTCCGCGCCGATCTCCTTGATCGCGGCGGCCATGTTCGCCTCGGCGTTCTCCGGCTTCCAGTCCTTGGTGTCGTACGACTCGGCGATCGTGACCTGGCCCTCCAGCTCGTCCAGCGCGCCCTGCTTGAACTGGCCGGCGTTGGGGTCGGTCGGCGAGCCGTTCATCATCACGATCCGGTCGGAGGTGGAGACATCGCTGCCCAGCGCCTCCAGCAGGGTGCGGCCCTGCACCTCGCCCACGAGTTCGTTGTCGAAGGAGATGTACGCGTCGATCGGGCCCTCGGCCAGCCGGTCGTAGGCGATGACCGGGATGCCCGCGTCCTTCGCCTTCTGGACCTCGCCCGCGATGCCCTTGGCGTCGACCGCGTCCAGCACGATCGCGTCGACAGCGTTGTCGATCATCTGCTGGAGCTGGGTCTGCTGGAGTGCCGCGTCCGCGTCGGCGTTGGCGTACTCGACCTTGCCCTTGTTGTCGGTGAGATCCGCGACCTTCCGCTCGAAGATGGGGTGGTCGAACCGGTCGTAGCGCGTGTTCGCCTTCTCCGGGAGCAGCAGTCCGATCGTGAGGTCGTCGCCCTTGGTCGGGGTGGCGTCGCCGGCGTCCCCCGTCGCGCCCAGGACGCCGCAGCCGGCGAGCGAGAGGATCAGCGAGGACGTGGCCACGGAGCGGGCGATACGAGCCATTTGGTTCTCACTTCATGTGCGGATGGGACGCGGGTGGCGGTGCACAACCCGAATGACTGAAGAGCCAACGCGTCAAGCGCTGGAGACGTCAAGCGATACGAGTTAACGAGATGGCAATATCGCCTTCCGTTTACGGGGCGCTTCCGGAGGCCGCCGAGGTGGACACGAGTAAGGGCCGGGAGGGGCTGTTCCGCCCTCCCGGCCCTTGGCCGTTCATGGAACCGGCCGGTCAGTCCGGCTGCTGCCGCTTCGGCCGCCACACCACCAGCGCGCTGGTCTGCTGCACCTCCTGGTACGGCACCAGATCGCGGCGGTACGACGCGTGCACCTGCGCCTCGCGCTGGCGCATCGCCGCGGCGGCCCCGTCGACGGCGGACTCCAGCTCGGCGACGCGGGCCTGGAGCGCGGCGACCTGGTTCTCCAGCTCGATGATCCGCTTGATCCCGGCCAGGTTGATGCCCTCGGCCTGCGACAACTGCTGCACCTGGCGGAGCAGTTCGATGTCCCGGACCGAGTAGCGCCGGCCCCGGCCCGCGGTGCGGTCCGGGGAGACCAGGCCCATACGGTCGTACTGACGCAGTGTCTGCGGGTGCAGACCGGAGAGCTGGGCCGCCACCGAGATGACGTAGACCGGGGTCTCCTCGGTCATTTCGGGAATTCCCCCGCGCTGACGGGGACGACGGCCGTCCATCTCGATCAAGCTCCCTTCGCGGCCTGGAACAGCTCCGCCCGCGGATCCTCACCCGCGGTCGCCTCGCGATACGCCTCCAGCGCGTCACGAGCCTTCCCCGAAAGGTCCTTGGGGACACTCACTTCGACGGTCACCAGCAAGTCGCCGCGGCTGCCGTCCTTACGGACCGCGCCCTTGCCCCGGGCCCGCATCGTACGGCCGTTGGGTGTGCCGGGGGGCAGCTTCAGGGTGACCGGCGGACCGCCCAGCGTCGGGACCCGCACCTCGCCGCCGAGCGCCGCCTCCGTGAAGGTCACGGGGACGGAGACGGTGAGGTTGTCGTCCTTGCGGCCGAACACCGGGTGCTCGCCGACATGGACGACCACATACAGATCGCCCGCCGGGCCGCCGCGCTCGCCCGGCCCGCCCTTGCCGCGCAGCCGGATCCGCTGGCCGTCATGGACCCCGGCCGGGATACGGACCTGCATGGTGCGCGAGGACTTGGCCCGGCCGCTGCCCTTGCAGACCTCGCAGGGGTTCTCCGCGATCAGGCCGCGGCCCTTGCAGTCGGGGCACGGGTCGGTCAGCGAGAACCCGCCGCCCGAGCCGCGCGCCACCTGCCCGGTGCCGACGCAGGTCGGGCACACCCGCGGTGTGCCGTTCGCGTCGCCGGTGCCCGAGCAGGCCTTGCAGGGGGCCTGCGAGGACATCCTGAGCGGGACCGTCGCGCCCTCGATCGCCTCGGTGAAGCTGAGGGTGACCTCGGAATCGATGTCCTGGCCGCGCCGGGGCTGGACCCGGGTCCCCGGTCCGGCCCCGCCGCGGTTGAACAGGCCGCCGAAGACATCGCCGAGCCCGCCGCCGAAGCCGCCGCCCCCGCTGCCGCCCTGGGGCTGGCCGCCGCCGAAGAGATCGCCGAGGTCGAAGTTGAAGTTGCCCTGGCCGCCGCCCGGTCCGGGGCGGAAGCCGCCGTTGCCGAACAGCGCGCGGGCGTCGTCGTACTCCTTGCGCTTCTTGGGGTCACCGAGGACGTCATTCGCCTCGGAGATCTCCTTGAACCGCTCCTCGGCCTTGGCGTTGCCCTTGTTGGCGTCCGGGTGGTACTCCCGGGCCAGCTTGCGGTACGCCTTCTTGATCTCGGCCTCGGTGGCGTCCTTCGGGACGCCGAGGACCTTGTAGAAGTCCTTCTCGATGTAGTCCTTCGTACTCATCCCCGACGTCCCTCCTTCCCCGTCCTGCCTGTCCCGCCTGACCCGCCCGTCGTGCCCGTCCTGCCCGTCTTCCTCGGTGTGCCCGGCATCGCGGGCTTCCTCGTCGCGTCAGCCCTCGTCCGGGCCACCGCTCTCCTTGTTGTCGGCGGCATCGGCGTCGGCGGACTCGGCGTCGGATCCCTTGACCGTCTGCGCGCCCGGCTGCGGCTCGGCGACCGCCACCCGCGCGGGACGGATGGTGCGCTCGCCGATGCGATACCCCGGCTGGAGGATCGCGACGCACGTCGTCTCCGTGACATCGGGCGCGTACGAGTGCATCAGGGCCTCGTGGATCGTCGGGTCGAAGGGCTCGCCCTCCTTGCCGAACTGCTGGAGGCCCATCTTGGCCGCCACCGTCTCCAGCGACTCCGCGACCGACTTGAAACCGCCGACCAGCTCGCCGTGCTCCCGCGCCCGGCCGATGTCGTCGAGCACCGGGAGCAGCTCGGTCAGAAGGTTCGCGATCGCGATCTCCTTGACGGCGATCCGGTCCCGCTCGACCCGGCGGCGGTAGTTCTGGTACTCGGCCTGGAGCCGCTGGAGGTCCGCCGTGCGCTCACCGAGCGCCGTACGCACCTGGTCCAGCTGGGCCACCAGACCGGCTGTGCCGGTCCCGTCCCCGGCCGGAGCCGCCCCCTCCTCGGGGGCGGGCTTCGGCTCGGCGTCGTCGGGGGTCGCGCCGGAGGGGACGTCGGGCTTCTCCTCGAAGCCCGGGGTCTCCTCGGTCACGCCGCACCGTCCTTGCGCTCGTCGTCCACGATCTCCGCGTCCACCACGTCGTCGTCGGCCTTCGGCGTGTCACCGGCGGTGGCGCCGCCCGCGGCCTGCGCGGACTGGGCGTCCGCGTACATGGCCTGGCCGAGCTTCTGGGAGACGGCGGCGACCTTCTCGGTGGCCGTACGGATCTCGGCGGGGTCCTCGCCCTTGAGCTTCTCCTTCAGCTCGGCGACGGACTCCTCGACCTCGGTCTTGATCTCGCCGGGGACCTTGTCCTCGTTGTCCTTGAGGAACTTCTCCGTCTGGTAGACGAGCTGCTCGCCCTGGTTACGGGTCTCGGCGGCCTCGCGGCGGCGGTGGTCCTCCTCCGCGTACTGCTCGGCCTCCTGACGCATCCGGTCGACCTCGTCGCGCGGCAGCGAGGAGCCGCCGGTGACGGTCATCTTCTGCTCCTTGCCCGTGCCCAGGTCCTTCGCGGTCACGTGCATGATGCCGTTGGCGTCGATGTCGAACGCGACCTCGATCTGCGGGACGCCGCGCGGCGCCGGGGGCAGACCGGTCAGCTCGAACATCCCGAGCTTCTTGTTGTACGCCGCGATCTCGCGCTCGCCCTGGTAGACCTGGATCTGCACCGACGGCTGGTTGTCCTCGGCGGTGGTGAAGATCTCGGACCGCTTGGTCGGGATCGTCGTGTTCCGCTCGATCAGCTTGGTCATGATGCCGCCCTTGGTCTCGATACCGAGGGACAGCGGGGTGACGTCGAGCAGCAGGACGTCCTTGACCTCGCCCTTGAGGACACCGGCCTGGAGGGCGGCGCCGATGGCGACGACCTCGTCCGGGTTCACGCCCTTGTTGGCCTCGCGTCCGCCGGTCAGCTCCTTGACCAGCTCGGCGACGGCGGGCATACGCGTGGAGCCGCCGACCAGGACCACGTGGTCGATCTCACCGAGCTGGATGCCGGCGTCCCGGATCACATTGTGGAACGGGGTCTTGCAGCGCTCCAGCAGATCCGCGGTCAGCTGCTGGAACTGGGCGCGGGTCAGCTTCTCGTCGAGGTGCAGGGGGCCCTCGGCGGAGGCCGTGATGTACGGGAGGTTGATCGAGGTCTCGGTGGACGAGGACAGCTCGATCTTGGCCTTCTCGGCGGCCTCGCGAAGCCGCTGGAGGGCCATCTTGTCCTTGGACAGATCCACGCCGTGGCCGGACTGGAACTGCTTGACCAGGTAGTCCATGACCCGCTGGTCCCAGTCGTCACCACCGAGGTGGTTGTCACCGTTGGTGGCCTTCACCTCGACCACGCCGTCGCCGATCTCCAGCAGCGACACGTCGAAGGTGCCACCGCCGAGGTCGAAGACGAGGATGGTCTGGTCGTCCTTGTCGAGGCCGTACGCCAGGGCGGCCGCGGTCGGCTCGTTCACGATCCGCAGGACCTTCAGGCCCGCGATCTCGCCGGCCTCCTTGGTGGCCTGGCGCTCGGCGTCGTTGAAGTACGCCGGGACCGTGATGACCGCGTCGGTGACCTTCTCGCCCAGGTACGCCTCGGCGTCGCGCTTCAGCTTCTGGAGCACGAAGGCGCTGATCTGCTGCGGGTTGAAGTCCTTGCCGTCCAGGTTGATCTTCCAGTCGGTGCCCATGTGGCGCTTGACCGACCGGATGGTCCTGTCGACGTTGGTGACGGCCTGACGCTTGGCCACCTCGCCGACCAGCACCTCACCGTTCTTGGCGAAGGCGACGACGGACGGCGTGGTCCTGGCGCCCTCTGCGTTGGTGATGACGGTGGGCTCGCCGCCCTCCAGAACGCTGACGACGGAGTTAGTCGTGCCCAGGTCGATGCCGACCGCACGTGCCATGGTTGTTTCCTCCAGCTGACTTGAGTGGAACGGACTCAAGTGTGCATCAGTCTCTCGACTGGGTCAACAGAGCTGAGTCAACCTCGCTCAACTCTTATCCGTTCCTTACACGCAACTGCGCTCTGGCCTGGGAAGACGCACCCCGCCGAGCAGAGGTTGCGTGCACCCCAGGCATCCCCTGCGGCGCCCCATGCACCCGGAGCAGCGCCGCTACGACCATCAGCGCCCCGCCCGCCACCCACAGCACGGCCGCCGCGCCCGCCCACCCGGTGTGCACCAGCACCCCCACCGCCACCGCGGCGAAGGCGCCCGCGCCCAGCACCACGGTCGCCCCCTGGGCCGTCAGCCCCGCGCGGCGCAACCGGTGCGCCAGATGATCCGGACCGCCCGCGCGCAGCGCCCGCCCCGCGAGCCGCCGGGCGACCAGCACCAGCAGCACGTCCGTCACGGCGACCGCCGTCAGGGCGAACAACACGCCGAAGGACACGGAGATTTCGCCGCCCGCGCGCGTGAGCAGCGCCGCGCCCGCGAGCACGAACCCGGTGAACAGCGAGCCGGTGGCGCCGAGCGCGATCCGCGCGGGCGGCCAGTTGTGCATGAGGAACCCGGTCAGCGCCGCCGCGAGCACGCTCAGCAGCGCCGCGAGCCCGTCCATCACCTCCGCCGCCGCGCAGGCCCCGACCCCGAAGGCGGTCACCACCCCGACCGTCCCGGCGAGCGCGTCGGAGTGGTCGAGGGACCGGAAGGCCAGCGCGACCCCGGCGATCCAGCAGGCGGCCAGCACCCCGCCGACGACGCCGGTACGCCCGTACGGCACCACGCACAGCGCGGCGATCGCCGTAGCGGCGAGCAGGAAGCGGGTGCGCAGCCGCCAGAGGTCGGCGGCGAGGCCGAGCCCGGCGACGGCGAGGCCGGCCACCAGCAGCGCGCCGGCCTCGCCGCCGAGCCGGGCGACCCCGGCCCATTCCCCGGCCCCGGCGACGGCGGCGGTGGCCCCGACCACCGCCGCACCGCCGAGCACCGGCACGGGCCGCACCCGCCGACGCCGCTCCAGCAGCCCACGCCGCAGCGCGAGCGGGCGGAGCAGCGCCGAGAGCAGAGCGGCGAGCAGGAGTGCGGCCACGGCCGCGGCGATCCCGTAGAACACGTACACAAACTAAGCCGAATGTCACGATTTGTGATGAATACTGGGGGTGTCTCGGCGCGGCGTGGCGCGTGTACATGGGCGGAGTGGCTGGCCGCCGGGGGGGCTGGGCCGGGGCCAGGGGGGCCGGCCGGGGACCCGGGGCCGGTTACTGCGGTCGGCGCGCGCCACGCGCAGGCGCGCGCGGGCGGATAGCGGCGGCGGGCGACAGGCAAGCGGCATGCAGGCAGCAGGCAGCGAACAACAGCCGACAGGCGGCGGACGGGAACCAGCGGACGGCGGACCGGCGGACGGCGGACCGGCGGACGACGGACCGGCGGACCGGCGGACAGCGGGTGGCATTGCAGGAGTCACCGCCGAAGTGACCCACCCGGCAACCCCTCAGCGACACAGATCACCGAGTGCCTGGCTACAGTGCGAGGCGGGATGCGGGGTAATCTCGAAGGACCGCGTAAGTTACCGCTTAGTAATGACGGAGTCGCCGGAGCACCGGCGGGTCCCTCCCCCCGCAGGCCCGAGGAGCCCTGAGATGCAACTCGCCGCGATCATCGTGTCGGTGGTCCTCATCGTGGTCGGCGTCGCCCTGTTCGGCCGGGCCGTCCTCCAGATCTTCCGGTTCATGACGCTCGGCCAGCCGCTCCCGGCCGGAGCCCGCACCAATGACCCCGTGCTGCGCACGATCACCCTGGCCAAGGAGTTCCTCGGGCACACCCGCATGAACCGCTGGGGCGTCGTCGGCGTCGCGCACTGGTTCGTGGCGATCGGCTTCTACACACTCCTGCTGACCATCGTCAACGCCTTCGGCCAGCTCTTCAAGGCCGACTGGCTGCTGCCGGTCATCGGCGACTGGACGCCGTACAACGTCTTCGTCGAGTTCATCGGCACCATGACCGTGCTCGGCATCCTGGCCCTGATCGTGATCCGGCAGCTGTCGCGGCCGGGCGGGGCCGGGCGCAAGTCGCGCTTCGCGGGGTCGAACACCGGTCAGGCGTATTTCGTGGAGACGGTCATCCTGATCGTCGGGGTCTGCATCTTCATGCTGCACGCGCTGGAAGGCGCCATGCACCATGTCGACGGCTACGAGGCGTCGTTCTTCCTCTCGTACCCCGTGGTGTCGTGGCTGGAGGGCATGGACCTCGCCACCCTCCAGAACCTTACCTATCTGTTCGCGGGCGTGAAGATCGCGGCGTCCTTCACCTGGATGATCGTGGTCGCGCTCAACACCGACATGGGCGTGGCCTGGCACCGCTTCCTGGGTTTCCCGAACATCTGGTTCAAGCGCAACGCCAACGGTGACACCTCACTCGGCGCGCTGCTCCCGATGACCTCGGGCGGCAAGCCGATCGACTTCACCGACCCCGGCGACGACGATGTGTTCGGCGTGTCGCAGGTCGAGCAGTTCTCCTGGAAGGGCCTGCTGGACTTCTCCACGTGCACCGAGTGCGGGCGCTGCCAGTCGCAGTGCCCCGCCTGGAACACCGGCAAGCCGCTCTCCCCCAAGCTGCTGATCATGTCCCTGCGCGACCACGCGCACGCCAAGGCGCCGTATCTGCTCGCGGGCGGCGGCAAGTCGGCGGAGGGCGAGGAGAAGGCGAGCGCGGAGCAGCTCGCGGGCGTGCCCGCCGCCGCGCTGGCGGAGGCCGAGCGTCCGCTGATCGGCACGCTGGAGGAGAACGGGGTCATCGACCCGGACGTCCTATGGTCCTGCACCACCTGCGGTGCCTGTGTCGAGCAGTGCCCTGTGGACATCGAACACATCGACCACATCGTCGACATGCGCCGCTACCAGGTGATGATCGAGAGCGCGTTCCCCTCCGAGGCGGGCACGATGCTCAAGAACCTGGAGAAGAAGGGCAACCCCTGGGGCCTGGCCAAGAAGCAGCGGCTGGAGTGGCTGAAGGAACTCGACTTCGAGGTGCCCGTGGTCGGCAAGGACATCGAGGACCTCTCCGAGGCCGAGTACCTGTACTGGGTCGGCTGCGCCGGCGCCCTGGAGGACCGCGCCAAGAAGACGACGAAGGCGTTCGCGGAACTCCTGCACATGGCGGGCGTGAAGTTCGCCATCATGGGCGGCGACGAGAAGTGCACCGGCGACTCCGCCCGGCGCCTGGGCAACGAGCCGCTGTTCCAGGAGCTGGGCATGGAGAACGTCATGGCCCTGAACACGGCGTTCGGGGAGGAGCTGGACGACGACGGCAAGGTCGTCGCCGAGTCGGCGAAGCCCAGGTCGGCCAAGAAGATCGTCGCCACCTGCCCGCACTGCCTCAACACGCTGGGCAACGAGTATCCGCAGCTCGGCGGCGACTACGAGGTCATCCACCACACCGTGCTGCTCCAGCACCTGGTGGACGAGGGCAAGCTGATCCCGGTCACCCCGGTCGAGGGTCTGATCACGTACCACGACCCCTGCTACCTGGGCCGCCACAACAAGATCTACACGCCCCCGCGCGAGATCATCGCGAGCGTCCCGGGCCTGCGCAACGAGGAGATGCACCGGCACAAGGAGCGCGGCTTCTGCTGCGGCGCCGGTGGCGCGCGGATGTGGATGGAGGAGCGGATCGGCAAGCGCATCAACAACGAGCGCGTCGACGAGGCCCTCTCCCTCAACCCCGACATCATCTCCACGGCCTGCCCGTTCTGCCTGGTCATGCTGACCGACTCGGTCAACGGCAAGAAGGCCGCATCCGACAGCGGCTCCGCCGCGGGTGGCCAGGCCAAGGAGTCGATCCAGGTCGTGGACGTCGCCCAGCTACTGCTGGAGTCGGTACGGACACCGGTGGACCCGGCGGACGGGGCCACGGACAGCGAGCCGGCTCCCGAGCCTGAGCCGGTGAAGTAGCCAAGGTCTGTTCATGTGTCGCGGTGCCCCCGTCCTGATGGCTTGGGATGGGGGCACCGCGTTTCTTTGCGACGTTTCTTTGCGACGTTTCTTTGCGACGCCGGGGATGCCCGGTTGCGCCGGGGATGCCGGTAACAGCGGGTCTGCCGGGCCAACAGCCCGCACCCTCACCGCTCTTCACACATCGCGGCAAGCTCCCGTCAGGCTCCCGTCAAGCTCCCATCAGGCGAGGACCAGGTCGCCTACCGTGAACGACAGCAGAGCCGGTCGCGCGCGGTCAGCCTTGGGAGGACACCATGAACTCCAGCAAGTGGGTCAGTACGTCGATGCCGTATCTGACCCCGCGAGGGCAGGGGCAGGCCGACGCCTGGAGCGCGGACGCGGCGGCTCGGCAGCGGCGCGGCTCCCAGCGCATCCTGCACGCCGGGGAGGTGCCCGCGCCCGGCGAGATCGCGGGGCTGCTCGGCATCCCGGACGGCGAGCCGGTCGTCGTACGCCGTCGGCTGATCCTTCTCGACGAGGACCCGCACGAACTGACCGACACCTACTACCCCGCCGGGATCGCCCGGGGAACCGCGCTCGCCGGAACGGCCAAGATCCCCGGCGGCGCCGTGACCCTGCTGGCCCGGCTGGGCCACGTCGGCGTGCTGGTCCGCGAGGACGTGGGGGCCGACCTGCCGAGCGAGGAGGAGCGGCAGGCGCTGGCGATCTCACCCGGGGACCCTGTCCTGCGCCTCACCAGGCTCACGCTGGACCGCGACGAGCGCCCCCTCCAGGTCGACCGCATGGTGATGCCCGCCCGGCGACAGCGACTGCGACTGCGCTACGAGATCAGGATCGGATGACCGTGCCCAAGGCCGAACCCGACGCCCACGACCGGCGCTCGCTGCACGAACGCATCGCGGCCGATCTGCGCGACGACATCATGAGCGGCGAACTGCCGCCAGGCGCCAACCTGCCCTCCACAACAGGGCTCAAGGAGCGCTTCGACGCCTCGAACGCCACCGTCCAGAAGGCACTCCAGCTCCTCAAGAACGAGGGACTGGTGATCGGGCGCGCGGGGTCGGCGGTCACGGTCCGTCCCCACCGGCAGCGCACCATACGCCCCGCCGCGTCGATGACGCCCGCCGCCACCGGTTCCCACCCCTGGCTCGCGGAGGCGGCGCGACACGGCTCGGACGCCCCCTTCACCCTCCTCGACGTCACGGAGGTCACGCCGCCCGCGGACGTCCGTGCCGCCCTCGGCATCCCGGAGGGCGGACAGGCCGTCTGCCGCAGCCAGATCCTGCTGATCGACGGCGAACCCGCCGAACTCGTGAAGTCGTACTACCCATTGGACATCGCCGAGGGCACAGACCTCATGAACCGGCGCAGAATCAAGGGCGGAACTCCCGTCCTCCTGACCGAACTCGGCTACCCGTCCCGCCGAACCGTCGACCGGGTGTCGGCCCGTGTCCCCACACAGGAGCAGTTCAGGGCGCTGCGGCTCCCGGGCAGCCTGCCCGTGCTGTGCACTCTGCGCGTCGTCCACGCCGACGACGAACGTCCCGTCGAGGTGACCTCCATGGTGAAGGCCGGGCACCTCTACGAGTTGCGGTACGAGTTGCGGTACGAGTTGCGATACGAGTTCGCGCCGGAATGAGCGATCCGAAATCGCGCCGACCCAGGGTTGTCGCCGTGTCATGGACACCCGCATCATGACGGAGGTGTTGCAGAAGAGGCCGGCGAGGTGAGTGGTGCGCGTGCCAAGAAGCGCGATGGTGGTGGCGGTGGCCGCCGCCCTGGTGCTGTCGCTCGTCGGCTGCGGTTCCGGTGACGACGGTCCGCCGGACGGGCAGACCCCGGTGAACCAGGCGGCCGAGGCACCGCCCCGGCTCCCCGTCCCGGAGGGCGACGGCAGCACGACGCCCGACGACTTCAACGGCGACGGCCACCGGGACCTCGTACTCAACGATCTCGTCAAGAACCAGGCGCACGCCGACGACGCCGGGGTCGGGGTCGTCTACGGCGGCCCCGACGGACTCGCGCCGGGTGCCTGGCAGTTGCTCAGCCCCGCGCGGCAGGCCGCCCGGACCGACGGGCAGGCGCCGGCCGTCTTCGACGCCGAGGCCAGCTGCGACCTGGACGGGGACGGCTTCACCGACCTCGTCCTGTCCACCGATCCGCCGTACGACGGTCAGGGCCGGCCCCCGGTCCCGGTGCAGGTGCTCTTCGGATCGCCGCAGGGGCTGACCGGCAAGGCCGTCAAACTCGTCGTGCCGGACGCCGCACGAGCCGGGAACGACTGGCCGGACCAGCCCGTGTGCGGCGACTTCGACGGCGACGGCGCCCAGGACCTCGTCCTGCACGCCTCCGAGCAGCAGCTCACCTATCTGCGCGGCCCGTTCACCCGCAAGGGCGCCCCGCGCGCGGCCGGCGCCCCGGTCCCGGCCCCCGGCAACGTCCCGACCGGCCCCGCCGTCGACGTCGACCGCGACGGCTACGACGATCTGGTGATCCGTGCGGCGGCGGGCGAGGGCGACGCCTTCCTGGTGCTGGGCGGCCCCGACGGCCCCACCGGCGCCGAGATCGCCCTGCCGTCCGGCACCGATGTCGCCCTGGGCCGGTTCGGGCGCGGCGCCGCCCTGGACGCGGCGATCGGCGCGGAGTCCGGCACCGCCCTGCGCTACGACTTCCCCGACCCCACCCGCGCCACCCTCGCCGCCCCCGGTCCGCAGCTCGACGCCGGCGACTTCGACGGCGACGGGCTGACCGACCTGGTGGTGGGCGGCGCCGAGCCGCGGATCTTCCGGGGCGGTACGGAGGGACTGTCCCCGGAACCGGCCGCGACCGTCTCCCCGGCCGCCGACGGCACCTCCCGGGTGCTGGCCGTCGGCGACTTCGACGGGGACGAGCGCGCGGACCTGGTGGTACGGACGTACCGGGGCGAGACGTGGGACTCGGTGACCGTCCATCCAGGGGTGGAGACGGGTCTGGTGGGGAGCGCGGCGGCGGTGACCTTCTCAACGGCGGAGTTCCTCGGCGGCTGAGTCACTTCCCCCCGGGGGGCGTCGCCGCACACAGGAAACTCACAAAAAACCCGCGGATCTGTACAACCCCTACCCTCCCCCGCAGGTCTCATGATCGATCGATTGATCGATCGCCGACCGTGCACGCACTGCGGGGTACTCACGGTGAGCAAGTCCGGCGATCCCGCGAGGCGCCGGTTCCACCACCCCTCGTACAACCGCCACCCACGTACAACCGCCTCTCCGTTACCCAGAGACATCCTCTCCACCGCCGTACAAGGGAGCCTTCCTTGCGCAAGCGCAGCGTTCTGCTCGTCACCACCCTGACCACCGGTCTGCTGTCCGCCCTGCCGGCCACCGCCGCCACGGCGGCCCCCTCGCGGCTGGCGCACGACTTCAACGGGGACGGGTACCGGGACCTGGCGATCGGCGCGTGGGGCGCGAACGTCGGGGCGGCGCACGGGGCGGGGGCGGTGGTCGTGATGTACGGGTCGGCGTCCGGTGTCTCCACCAGGAAGGCCGTGTTCACGCAGAACTCGCCGGGCGTGCCGGGCGTCGCCGAGGCCGACGACCGCTTCGGCTACAGCCTGGCCGCGGGCGACCTGGACGGCGACGGCTACAGCGACCTGGTCGTCGGCGCCCAGTATGAGAGCACCAGCACCAAGCGGGGCGTCGGCGCGCTCGTCGTCCTGTGGGGCGGCAGCTCCGGCCTGTCCGGCGGCGGGCAGCTGCCCCAGCCCTCCGGCCTCTCCCAGTGGGGCGGCTACGGTTCCGACGTGGCGATCGC
This sequence comes from Streptomyces sp. NPDC056734, assembly GCF_042790455.1. Classification (NCBI taxonomy): domain Bacteria; kingdom Bacillati; phylum Actinomycetota; class Actinomycetes; order Kitasatosporales; family Streptomycetaceae; genus Streptomyces; species Streptomyces sp. NPDC056734. Next base: position 214,729 of record NZ_JBHTZD010000006.1, on the reverse strand, counting down.
CGACGTCGACGGCGACGGCAAGCTCGATGTCACCGGCACCGGCCAGAGCAACACCCACCTCTACTACGGCCCGTTCACCCGCACCGGCACCCCGCGCTCCCACGGGCGGGTCGACGAGGTCGGCTCCACCTACGAGGCCATCGCGGGCGATCTGAACGGCGACCGCAAGGCCGAGCGCGTCTACCCCTTCGGGGTGGACGGCGACGAGCGCGGCGACATCCGCTACCTCACCCACACCCCGGGCAACGGCAGCTCCCCCGAGTCCGACTACAGCCTCGTGGCTCTGCCGAAGGCCGACGGCGACCCGGGCGCGATCGGCGACATCAACGGCGACGGTTACGGCGACCTGGTCCTCGGCGACTACCGCGACCCGGACCGTTCCGTGCCGGGCGGCCACAAGGGCGGCCAGATCTCCGTCTGGTACGGCTCGAAGAACGGCCCCGACCCGGCCCAGCGGCCGACCGTCATCCACCAGGACACGGCCGGAGTACCGGGCGCGGGCGAGACGTACGACGGTTTCGGCTCGGCGGTCGCGGTCGGTGACGTCAACGGCGACGGCTTCGCCGACGTGGCGGTGGGCGCGTCCGGCGAGGACAACGGCACGGCGAGGGACTCGGGTTCGGTGACGGTGCTGTTCGGCTCGCGCACGGGCCTGAAGGGCACCGGTGCAAAATCGTTCACGCAGAACACCGCGGGCGTGCCCGGCGCGAACGAGCAGGGCGACGCCTTCGGCCTCACCGTCCAGCTCACCGACCTCACCAAGGACCGCAAGGCCGAACTGATCATCGGCTCCGGCTACGAGAACGAGGCGGGCGCCATCACCGTCCTGCGCGGCACGTCCGCCGGGCCGGGCACGTCCGGCGGCAAGTCGTTCACGGCGGCACAGGCCGGGGTGAAGGGCAACGCGGCCTTCGGCTGGGAGATCGCCGAGTGAGCGGCTCTCCGCCCGGCGGGGTAGTACGGCGCCGCCCAGCGGGGTAGTACGCGCGAGGTACCTCTGGGGCGGCGGCGCACTCCTGGGCAGTAGGCCCCCCGGATCCCCCTGAGGAAACTCTTAGGGTGCCCTTAGGGGATGTCACAGCTCGGCCGCAAACCCGGCCCCGGTTGCCCGGCTCCCGTACGTCACTCTCCGAGACCAGGTACGTTCGATGACGTGGCTGGATTCAGGATCGGACGCGGCGGCCGGGACAACCGTGCCCCGCAAGCGCGACCGCACACCCCTCCGTACGGGCAGCAGGCACCCCAGGGACCGCCGCCCTCGTACGGCTATCCCCCCGCGGCGGCACCACAGCCGCCGCAGCACCCGCAGCCCCCGTACCCGCAGCAGGGCGGTGGCTACGGGAACCACGGCGAGCCCGAGTACTTCGGCGACGGCGGCTACCACCAGGGCACACCGGACCCGTACGCCGCGAACAACCCCGGGCACACCCAGGCGTTCTCGGTGGACGAGGCGGCGGACTACACCCAGGGCCAGACGTATCACGCGGGCGCGACCCCGCCGCCTCCGCCGGGCCCGCGTCTGCACTGGAAGGCCCTGCTCAAGGGCATCGTGCTGGCCCCCAATCAGACCTTCCTCCAGATGCGGGACCACGCGATGTGGGGCCCGGCCCTCGTCGTCACCTTCCTCTACGGCCTGCTCGCCGTCTTCGGCTTCGACGGCGCCCGCGACGAGGCGATCAACGCCACGCTGTCCAACGCGATCCCGATCGTCCTGACGACGGCCATCGCGATGGTGCTCAGCGCGTTCGTCCTGGGCGTGGTCACCCATACGCTGGCCCGCCAGCTCGGCGGTGACGGCGCCTGGCAGCCGACGGTCGGCCTGTCCATGCTGATCACATCGATCACGGACACCCCGCGTCTGGTGGTGGCCATGTTCGCGGGCGGCGACGCCCCGTTCGTCCAGATCCTGGGCTGGGTGACCTGGGTGGCGGCGGGCGCGCTGCTGACCCTGATGGTCAGCCGCTCGCACGATCTGCCGTGGCCGAAGGCGCTGGGGGCGTCGGCGATCCAGCTGATCGCGCTGCTGTCGATCGTGAAGCTGGGCACGTTCTAGAGGGAACGCGAGCAGGGAACGCGGGCAGGAACGCAGGCAGGGAAGCCGTCAGAAGGCTTCCCTGTTCGAGCGGACGGGTGGCAGCACGGACCACGGAAAATTGATCCAGTCATCGGTCCGCTGCCAGACGTACTCGCATTTCACGAGGGAATGCGACTTCTCGTAGATCACGGCGGACCGCACCTCGGCGACGGCGTCGAGACAGAAATCCCGGACCAGTTTGAGGGTCTTGCCGGTGTCGGCGACGTCATCGGCGATGAGCACCTTCTTGTCGGAGAAGTCGACGACGTTGGGAACGGGCGCGAGCATGACGGGCATATCGAGCGTGGTCCCGATACCCGTATAAAACTCCACATTCACCAGATGAATATTCTTGCAGTCGAGGGCGTAGGCGAGCCCGCCGGCGACGAAGACGCCCCCTCGGGCGATGGAGAGCACGACGTCGGGCTCGTACCCGTCGTCGGCGATGGCCTGAGCCAGCTCACGAACGGCGTCACCGAACCGTTCGTAGCTCAGCTCCTCCCGAGCATCGCTCCCGCCCGAACCACTCACACCTGCGTCCGATGAAAATTGAGGAAGGACCGCGAGGGGGTGGGCCCGCGCTGCCCCTGATACCGGGACCCGTACTTCTCACTCCCGTACGGGAACTCGGAGGGGGAGGTAAGCCGGAACAGACACAGCTGCCCGATCTTCATTCCGGGCCAGAGTTTGATCGGCAGGGTGGCGAGATTGGACAGTTCGAGGGTGACATGCCCGGAGAACCCGGGGTCGATGAACCCGGCGGTGGAATGGGTGACGAGTCCGAGCCGCCCGAGTGAACTCTTTCCTTCGAGCCGCGAGGCAAGATCATCGGGAAGCGTGATCACTTCATAGGTGCTGGCGAGCACGAACTCACCGGGATGCAGAATGAACGGCTCGTCCCCCTGCGGCTCGACGAGCCGCGTCAGATCGACCTGCTCCACGGAGGGGTCGATATGGGGGTACCGGTGATTCTCGAACACCCGAAAATACCGGTCCAGCCGCACATCGACGCTCGACGGCTGCACCATGGATTCGTCATAGGGGTCGATCCGTACCCGTCCGGTGTCGATCTCGGCCCGGATGTCCTTGTCAGAGAGAAGCACGCCCCGAGGATACGCAAGGCACGCGGACCCACCACAATCGCGGCGACTCCGCGCGCCCGCCCTGCCTGCGCCTACCGGCCCCTACCGCGTCTCAAGCCGCCTCTCGGCCCGCTCCTCAAGCCGGTCCTCAAGCCGGTCCTCAAGCCGCTGCTCGGGCCGGTCCTCAAGCCGCTTCTCAAGAACGGCAACCGGCACGACACTGCGCAGCCGCGCACATCGCGGACACCGCACAAGCCGACCCGGCCCGAGCCGCTCGGCCTGCTGCATCGGGAACGAAGCGGTACTGAACACGTGCCCCTCGGCACAACGGACGACGGTGCGCTCCATCAAGTCCCAGAGTCCCTTCCCCAGAGCCGCGCCCGACTACTCCTCGCCGGACGACGAACCCACACATTACGGGACGAAAGGGACGCCACTCCAGACGGCACTCCGCCCCGGCCACACCCTCCCGAGGACCTCCACCGTACGCCTCAACTGACCCCCGCCACACCCACATCCACCCCTCCGACCCACCCCACCCGCCACGCACAAAGGCCCCCGGCATCAGCACCGGGGACCTGGCATGGGGTAGAGTGAGCGCACGTTCGGACCCGACGGAATCATGGAGTCGGGGTCCTGCGCGGGTGTAGTTTAATGGTAGAACATCAGCTTCCCAAGCTGAGAGCGCGAGTTCGATTCTCGTCACCCGCTCCATGATGAAACCCCAGGTCAGCAACCTGGGGTTTGTTCGTTGTCTAGTCCAATTTGGGGACTGCGTGCCCTCTGCGTGCCCTAAGTTGAGGTCAAGCGGCCACCTCAGGGGCGTTCGGGGACCACTCTGGGGCACTGGACTCCCTGACGTCTCAACAGGCGAGACCCGCTTCATGTGACTTGCGCCACTGTTGCGCGTCAGCTCTGCGAAGTCGCATACGCAAGCAGCAGTTCTGTCGAGCAGCCAGAGCCCGGACGGATCAGGGTCGCGTATCTGCGGGTGCAGGAGGCCCTGGGCGCGATCACGACCACGGCAGCCGGCCTTACGCTGCTGGCGCAGCAGCGGCAGGACGCGTACCAAGCTGCGTTTGGCGGCTGGTCAACGGCAAGAGGGCTCTGGGGCCGGAATCCCTGCCCCTGCTAAGCGTGAACCGCCTCCGGCAACATGCGGCGAAGCGCACTCCTCACAGCTGGCCCGGCCTCTGACACCTGAAGCAGGTCAGCGCCCTTCAGGTAGCGGTAGCTCTGTGGCGGATGGAAGGTCCCCGCCGCACGCAGGGCGCTGAGCGTCACCGGCTCCTCGAAGGAGACGGGGTCTTCCAAGGTCAGACCGCTCGCCTGGGCGGCACCATCCATGTAGGCGTCGTACTCACGTCGTGTGATCCCTGTCTGGGCTCGATGCGCTGACCAGATCTCCTTGGGGGAGGCCACATGGACCGAGGCGATACGTGCCATGCCCACCAGGGCCATGGTGGGCGCGGTTGCGTAGAGCAGGACGGGCGTTCCGGGAGGGGCGGCGACGCGTTGGCGGCGAACCTCCACCGTCTTGCTGCCGGCCAGGATCGCGGTGGCGAAGCGCGGGTGGACGGACAGCAGCATCGCGCGTTCCGGATCGTTCACGTCGTTCGGTGCCCCTCGTTGTAGACCGCCTGGAACAGCTTGTTGCTGATCTTCGACAGCGAGATCAGCGACAACGGTAGTCCCAGCTCCTTGGCCAGTGAGGCCAATCGCCGCAGCGTCACCGGGTTCGGGAAGATCTCGGTGTCCGAGAACCTCAGCGCCATGGCGCGGCCGGAGGCATCCGCTGCTCCCTGTACCTCGCCCTGACCATATACGCCCAGGTGTTCGAATTTCGAGAACAGGGTGTCCGGTGTGTCGACAAGCACCTCATCGAGGCGTGAACTCCCCACCACCATCTGGCCATCCACACCGGCGCCATCGCTGACGTACCAGAGGAGGCGGGCAGGAACGCTCTCCCCTCGGCGCCCCGACGAACGGTAGTAGACGTGCTCCCTGCTGATGCCCAAGACGTGGCTACGCGGCAGGAGCATGGCCGGGACGTTGAACAGTTCGGTGGACCAACGCGGTTTGATCGGCGCAAGGAAGGACGGCAGTCCGGAGTCGATGACCTTCGCAGGCCACCAGGCGCGTTCCACTACGGCGGCCACCTCGGCGGACATCCCAGAGTGCAGGCCGGCTGCCTCGACGGTGAGCTCGCGAGCGAGTCCACCGGCCACCGCCTCCACCTCAGCTGCTGTACCGCACACATTCACCAGGAGAGCCACGAGCCTGCCGTCATGCTCGAAGAAGCCATCGTCCCCAGCAGCTGCCTTGGCGACTGAGGAGGGATGCGGATCTGTGATCCGTATGATCTCAGCGCCGCAGTCGCGCCCAAGGCGCTTGAGGAGGAAGAGGAGTTGCCTTGCCAGGGTCTCTTCCAGTGGGTGCTCCGCGGTCCGGAGCACAGGGACGATCAGTGTCCGCCCGTCGAGCGCCCATGCGTACAGGGCAACGGGGTGGCCCTCGCCGTCCCGCAGCAGCTCGCGGCGCCATAGGACGGTGTCCGCGTCCAGGGACCGCAGACGCTCGGCGAAGGCCGAACCGTCATCCCCACCTGACTGATTGAAGAACGCGATGAGCCCGTCCTCGGCCCCCGGGGACACCTCGGTGGACCGGAAGTCCGTGCCCATCAGATCGGCCGGGCGATACACCTGGGCCTGACGCAGCTCATCCACGTGGAGCGTCACGGTGGAGGGCGATACGACGCGCACCCTGGCGACCTCCCAGGCCACGTCGACCAGGCGGAACAGGAGCGGGTTCCGGGTGGCCAGCACTTGAAGGCCGGCGCACGAGGTCTCGGCCACGTACTGCACACAACGACGGAGTGCTCCGCTGTCGGGCAGGTCTGGGAGCGACTCCTTGGCCGCACCGAGCAGTTCAGCCGTTCGTTCGGCCACGGCCGCAGGGTCGGGCGTGAGCTGGCGCAGGCCATGCAGAGCCGTCCTCTGGTGCTGGCGCTCTGTGGTGTCGGTGATGTCTCGGATCTGATGGACCAGTTGGGGCGTGTAGGCGAGTTCGACGAGATCCGTCATCCAGCCCGCTTCCAGCGCGCGGGATTCCTCGGCGTCGGCTGTGTCGGAATGTCCGCGTAGATCGGCGAACACTCCGTGGTCGACCGTGACCACCAGCAGAGCGTCGCTCGCAACGTCCGTGAAGAGGTCCGGGTGCCCGAGGTCCAGCCACCATCCGTCGAGGATCTCTCCGTCCCGGCCGCGTCCCCGTACCTCGCCGTGGGGGACGAACCCCAGACTCGTCCACATGTTGCTGAGTTCGTAGTCCCGCCGGCATTTGGCCTTGATACCGAGCCGTTGCGGAAACTTCGCCTTGATCGCATCCACCAGCAGTCGGGCGATGCCTCTGCCTCGCTGCTCCTCCGCCACGCAAAGGTGAGCAAGGCGTATGTGCGCGCTCCTCTTCGGTAGCCCGAACAGCGCGTAGCCGATCACTTCGTCCGCTTCAACAGCGACCAGTAGGCCACCGTCCGTCGCCGCCTGGCGGTACGCGGGAGGCGCCAAGAGCCCCAGCCTCTTGGTGTAGCGATCGCCCAGTGCGATGGCCTTGTCGATCAGGTTGTTCTGCGCAGGCACGACCGGCAGCACCTTGATCGCCACTACTTCCCCCTCCCGAAGGGCCGGTCGAGACCAGCCTTCACTCCCCTGTCGGTGCACACAGGGAAAGCTGATCTCAACGGAGGCCGTCACTCAAGGGAGCATGAGGGGCGCACGGTGCTGCAGGGGCCGGATCAGCACAGCTACTCGGCACGAACCCGGCCGGAAACCTGTCCGGCCGGGTTCTCTATAGCCGCCGCTTCATCATGCTTCTGCGGCGGGCCTTCCCTCCGACGCAGCCCCGTGCAGTTGCTGCCGCACCTCGGCGTCGATGCCTTGAGCGAGCCTGCGCTGATGCTTCACCGTCGAGTGCTGGTAGATGAGCTGGGCCCGCTCGGAGGACTGGCCGGCGCGGACCATGAGGTCCTTCAGCTTGGCGCCGGTGTCGGCGGCCAGGGTGTTGCCGGTGTGGCGGAGGTCGTAGAAGCGGAAGTTGTCCGGCATCCCGACCTTCGTCCTCGCTTTGCGCCACTTGCGGCCGAAGGTCGAGCGGCGGAAGGGAGCGCCCTTCTCCCCGACGAAGAGGAGGCCGTCGCGTTCCTTCTCGGCGAACCACTGGAGGTGGCGGCGCAGCTCAGGGAGGAGGAAGTCGGGGAGGTGGACGGTGCGTTTGCCCGCGCGGGTTTTGGGGTCGCCGGTGGCGCGCTTGCCGTTGGTCAGTTCCGGGGAGGCGTGGGTGATGCGGAGGGAGCCTTCGTCGAGGTCGATGCTGTGGCGGCGTAGCTCGGCGAGTTCCTCGGGGCGGAGGGAGGCGAAGGCGCCGAGGAGGACCATCAGGCGCCAGCGTGGGCCCATGGCATCGGCAAGGTCGAAGACCTGCTGGATGGTGGCGGTGGGGCGTTCGTCCGCCTCTTCCTTGCCCGCGCCCTTGATGCGGCAGGGGTTGGTGCGCAGGAGGTCGTCGTCCACGGCTGTCTGGAGGATGGCTCTCAGGAGGCGGTAGGACTTGGCGACGCTGGTCGCGCCTGTGGCCTGGAGGCGGTCGGCTCGCCAGGTGCGGACCGAGGGCGGGGTGATCTCGTCCAGGTCGGTGGTGCCGAAGGCCGGGAGGATGTGGAGGCGCAGGAGGCCGGTGTAGCGGTCGACCGTGGTGGGGGCCAGGCCGCGTTCCTTCAGCCAGCGGAGCGCGTATTTCTCGAAGTTGACCGCACCGGCGTCCGGGTCGTGCCAGTGCTCGCGTTCGATGTCGGCGCGGGTGAGGTTGAGCCAGTCCTGGGCGTCGGTCTTCGTGTCGAAGGTCTCCGGGGCGGTGTAGCGGAGACCGGTCGGGCCGATGTAGCGGGCCTGCCAGCGGCCGGAGGCCAGTTTGCGGACGGTGCCGAACTCGCGTCTCCGCTGCGGTTTGCGTCCCGCCATCAAGCCGCTCGTCCGTAGCGGGAACCGGGGCGGGGGCGGGGGCCGACAAGGGGGCGGGTGCGGTGGCGCGGCTCGACCGTGCGCGCCTCGATGAACTCGGCTATCGCGCTCTCCGGGACACGCACCGGGCGGCCGAGCTTGATGTAGCGGATGCGGCGCTCGGCGATCAGGCGGCGGACGAAGCGTTCTCCGGTGCCCAGCAGTTCGCCTGCCTCGGCGACGGTGAGGAGGCGGTCAGGCATGGGCGGTTGCCTCCGTGCGGGTGGTGCCGGAGGACAGTGGTGGTGGGTCGGGCTGGGGGTGTTGCGGGGTGGGCAAGGGCGGTGCGTCCTTTGCGTGGAGTGCTGGGTGATGGGTGGTGCGGGATCTGGGTCGGTCTGATGTCGCGTGCGTGAGGCGGGCGGCCAATTCGTGCTGGGCCAGACTTCGTTCGGTGCGGACGGTTCGGAGGGTTCGCGCCGTCCCTGTTTCGGTCAGGTTGCCTTCCAGGGTTCGTGCTGCAATGGATTCAATGCTCCCCCGCATTCGCCGGTTTGGTAAACCGGCGATCGTCGGCTACCTTGCGCCCCGCACGGGGGAGGAACGCGGATGAAATGCAGGTTCGCGATGCCGGCGGGCGGACCGTTGACACCTTTACGGAAGCCTTCCTGACGTGGGGTGTTGTGTTGTAGCTTGCGCCCTCGCGGAACGTCAACGGTCTTCCGGTGTGATCCTTCTGGCTTTGCCTGATGGGCGGTCCATTTCGCCAACCGGGGATGTGGGTCCACCGTTTTAGGAATGGATCGCAGAACGTGTTCGCCGTCGGCTGTCTGATTTCTTCGGGTGAATGCTGGACTTCTACGGCGGTGGTGTGGCTGCCTTGGCCAGGCGCCCGATCCGCTGAACTGAGGGCCTGGCATGCCCGCCCTCTGGGCCGGTCGGCCGCTGCGCAGCCAGAGCACCGCCCACCCCCACCTTCACTCCCTAGGAGCCGCCGCCCGATGAGTCATGACGCCCGCGAATGGGTCTGGGAACACAGTCGCAGCAAGGGCACCGCACGGATCGTCCTCGCCCTGATCGCCGACCGCTGCCCCGACCGGCACTGCGTCGCGTACGCGTCCGTACCCGCCCTCATGAAACGCGCCAACGCCTCCCGAACCGCCGTACGCGACGCCCTCGCCAAGCTCGTAGAAAGCGGTGAGCTGATCCAACTCCACAGCCGCAAGGGGCCACGGGGCGAGACCTACTACCAGCTTCCCGTCACTGCTCGATTCCTCGCCGGGCAGGGTGCGGAGGGGGGCCAGAATCCGACCCCCGGGGTATCGGAATCCGGCCCTGCGCAGCCGCAGGAAGAGGGGCCGGAATCCGGCCCGGGGGAACGGAATGCGACCCCAGGGGGACACAGAATCCGACCCCTCGGGGGAACGGATTCCGACCCCCAGAACAGAAGAGAACCGAAGGTGAACAGTAAGAGCAGCAGCAGCTCTGCTCCACTCATCGCATCCGGCGAATGGCAGATCGATGACGACACCCGGGCCTGGCTGCATCAGCAGGGCCATTTCGACCGCCTCGGCGAGAACGCCCTCCGTGCCGCCGATGAGAAATGGCGTACCTACCGGGACTCGTGGCAGCGGCGCACCGCCGCTGCCTGGGCTGCCGACTGGCGTGCCTGGATCACCCGGGAGCACACCCCCGCCCCTGGTCGGCCGAACCTCTACGCCGTACCCGACGGCTCCCCCGCCGCCGCGCCTCGCATGACCCGGAGCGAGCAGCACATGGCCGCCCTGCTCGCCGCCCTCGACGAACCCACCGGAACGGAGTGACCCGCCCTGGACCGACGCGAAACCGCCGCCGTCCTCGCCTACACCGGACGCCTCGACCCCCGCGCCATCCGCACCGACCCGGCCCAAGCCCGCGACCAGCTCGCCCAGTGGCACGAACTGCTCCACGACGTGCCCCTGACGACCGCCCACGGCTGGGACATCCGCGCAGCGATACGTGCCCATGTCCTCGACTCGCCGTATCCGATCCTCCCGGTGGACATCGCCCGCAGGTGGCGAACCCACCGCCGTGAACGCCTCGACCGGCACACCGACCCGACCCCCGCTGCCGACCCCGATGATCCCGTCGCCTGGCGAGCCGAGCTGCTGAGCAAGCGCAGCGCTGTGGCCGCTGGTGTGGTGCCCGTCTCGACACATCGAGAGATCAGCGGTGGCCCGCCCTGGGACATCGAGGTCCGGCTGCGGGGGATCGGGTCCTGCATCCCGCCTGCGGTCCGCGCCGAGCTGGCCCGGTTCCGGCCGGCCCGCGCCGCCCGCGAAGCCGCCATCGCCCGTGGTGCACCCGACCCGCTGGGTGTCCGCTGCGAGTGGTGCCAGGCGGCAGAGGGAGAGCCGTGCCGCCAGCGCCGGTTGGGTCCCGACGGCGCCGCCCGTGGGAATGCCATACGTACCTCACCGCATCCGTCACGGGTGGACCGGGCTGCGGCACGGGTGGACCGGAAACCGACCGCCGCATGAAGTAGACCGCAGGTCCGGGAGGGGTGAGGGGTGGGTGGGCTTCGTCTGCGGAGGGGTGGGAGCCGGGTCTGGTCCGGGGGCGCGGACCATCTGCGGACCGTGGTCCGGAGACTGCGGACCAAGCCGGGATCACGGACCGCGGCCCGGACCAGACCGACGGCTGCGGACCACCTTGAGGACCGTGGTCCGGGGACCCGGGGCCGGGCTGGGGACCGGGGACCGACCGTCTGTCCTCAGGGGCCCGGCACGCAACCGTCTCCCGGAAAGCTGCTGCTCAGGGGGAGCTTCGGTCGGTCCCCAAAGCGGTCCTGGTCCACGCGGGTCGAGACCGGGGACCGGCGTACCAACCGCGGAGAAGACAGAGACCGTGGTCCGGGGACCAACCCGTGGACCCCGGACCAGCCTCGTGGGAGGGCCCGGGAGTGGACCGCGGACCACGGGCCGGCACAGCAGCCGCGGACCACGTCCCGGACCAGACCGGGGACTGCGGACCATAGCGCGGACCAAGAAGGGACCGCGGACCAGCCCTGCGGACCAACACTGGACCGGGGGACCGAACAGCGCCCGGAACCGAGTGCCGATCAAGACCCAAGACCGCGAGCCCTCAGCTTCACAGGCCACGGCCCATCGACCACATCACAGAGAGACCGGCACATGCGCGATCAGCACCGTCAACAGCCCACCACGCGGAACGGCATACCCACCAGGCCCACCATTGGCGGAGCAAGTTGGAGGTTCGGACACTCCCCCGCAGGGGGTGCGCCCGAACCCGTGCCCGCCCTGGGGACGGCGGGGCCCGTCCGGCACCAGGGGGCGCCGGACGGGACGAGTGCCGCGACCGGAGGCGGACCGCAGCGGGGCAAGCCCGGCCCCACGGGCGCCGCCCGGCGGGGAAGGTCCCGCCCGCGGGACAGGAAGCGCCGTCCCGCCCGCGGGACAGGAAGCGCCGTCCCGCCCACAGCGTCCGCCTCAACGAAACCGAACTCGCGATCATCCAGGCTGGCGCCGATCACGTCGGGATGAGCGTGGCCGGTTTCCTCGCCCACTCCGCGCTCGCCGCCGCCCGCGACCAGTCCCGTACTGCCGCCTCCATCGCGACCGAGCGGGACGTCCTGACCGCGCTGTTCGGCGCCCGGCGCCAGCTCGGTTGGGCGGGCAGCAACATCAACCAGATCGCCAGGGCCCTGAACTCCGGAGCCGACGCACCCCACTTCGCCGCCGCCCTCGACGACCTGCAACGCGCCGCGCGGGCCGTCCAGGCGGCGTCCGACCGGGTCACCGAGCACCGGGACCGGGAGGGTGACAGCATTTGATCCCCCGCATCCACCGGCAGGGCAGCCGCACCCTGGGACTCCTGCACTACCTCTACGGCAGAGGCACCCATGAGGAGCACGTCGACCCGCACCTGGTGGCGTCCTTCGACAGCATGGCCCCCGACCCCGGCCGCGACCCCGGCGCGACGAAAGACGACCTCGCCCGCCTCCTCGACCAGCCCCTCGCCCTCCTCCCGCTCGGCCGGGGACCCGCACACCACGTATGGCACTGCTCGGTGCGCGCGGCCCCCGACGACCTGGTCCTCACCGACGGCCAGTGGGCCGACATCGCCCACCGCGTCATCGCTGCCACCGGCATCGACCCCGGGGACGGCGCGGGCTGTCGCTGGGCCGCCATCCGCCACGCCGATGACCACATCCACCTCATCGCCACCCTCGTCTGTGAAGACGGCCGCCGCCCCGACCACCACCGTTCCGGCATCCGCGCCCAGGCCGAATGCCGCCTCATCGAGGCCGACTTTGACCTGCACCGGGTCAAGCCCGGCGACGGCACCGCCGCCAAGCGTCCCACCAGCGCCGAACGCCACAAAGCAGACCGCCACCACCGCCAGCGCACACCACGCGAGGAACTTCGCGAGACGGTCCGCCGCTCGGCGGCCGGCACGGCCGGCGAGGAGGAGTTCTTCACCCGCCTCACCACAGCCGGCGTCCTCGTCCGGCGTCGCACCGCACCGTCGGGCGACACCCTCGGCTACACCGTCGCCCTCCCCGACGACCTCAACGCCAACGGCGAGCCCGTCTTCTACTCCGGCTCCACACTCGCCCCGGACCTCTCCCTGCCCCGCATCCGCAAACGCTGGCACCAGCCCAATGCTGATCAGGATCTGTCCCTGCCGGAGGTGACCGGTCCCGCGTCCGCCCGCCGCCGCGCCACCACCGCCGCCTGGCACGCGCTGTCCGTCCTCGACCAGGGCGACGACGGCGTCATCACCGCCCAGATCGCGGCGGCCGGGGAAGTCCTGGACGCCCTCGCCCTCACCTCCGCACCCGACACCCGCCACGAACTACGAGCCGCCGCCACGGCGTTCGAGCGGGCCTCCCGCTCCCACATCCACGCGGTCCACGGCCACGACCGCGCCCTGCGCCAAGCCGCCCGCGACCTCGTCCACAGCGGACCCGCCCCCGGCTACAGCGAAGACAGCGCAGCCACGGCGATGGTCATCGACATGCTGCTCTTCCTGATCACCGCCGCCGCGCACTGGCACGCCAGGAAGCGGCACGCCCAGCAGGCCGAGGCCGCACAGCGAACCGCCGACCATCTACGCGTCGCCTACCAGACCGCCGCCGAGCACCCTCTCGCCGTGCTCCACCAGCGCGGCAGCCGCATGGCCCCGTCCCACCAGCGGCACCATGCGGCCGTACTGCGCCACAGCCTGCCCGAGGAACTGGCCGACCGAATCATCTCCGAACCCGGCTGGCCCGCCCTCGCGGCCACCCTCGCCGAAGCCCAGAACGCCGGCCACAACCCGACCGCCCTGCTCACAGCGGCAGCATCAGTCCGCGAACTGGACACGGCGGAACGGATCAGCGACGTACTCGTCTGGCGGCTGCGACGAACGGCCGGCCTCCCCGCACACCCCCAGCGCCAGCGTGTCCGAGGCAGGCACCCCGTTTCCCCGGCGGAGCAGGCGGGCCGTACCGGAACCAGGCCCGCGAGCGGCTCCCCGCGACAGCGCTGAACCGCCAGACCAGGCCGCTGAGGGTAACCGACGATCCCCGGTTGGGATAACCGGGGATCGTCCGGACCCTGGACAGAAACACACCGGCATCCACACACCCCTACCGAGGAGCCCCCCCATGCCCACCCCCGCCCCACGCCCCCACGTCATGGCCTGCTGTTCGACACGGACTTCAACCGGCCCCCGAACTCCCTCGTCTTCCGCCACCTCGACGGACGCCCCTTCACCGAAGAGGAGCAGGCCCTACTGCGAGACGCGACCGCCGAAGAACTCCAGGCCGCCGGTGTCCACGTCCACAACCCCGAAGCCCAAGCCGAAGCCACCGCAGCCGCGCGCCAGCTGGCCGAACTCCTGCACAAGTACGCTGCCCGGCACCATGACGCCCTCGCCTCCTTCATGGACCACGAGGACCTGCTCACGTACGACAGGCTGTGCGGAATCATCCGCACGGGCTCCGGCCGATACCACCTGCGAGAGGACTGAGCCAATAGACAAGACACTGGCACCGGCACCCGACGGCTGGTAGCCGCGCTCCCCCAGCCGTCGTTGAATCCCACCCGCCAGCCCTACGACTGATCCACGTCCAGCACGAAACGCTGAACCTCGTCCGCACACCCCCACGACAGCGTGACGCCAGCCCCTCCATGCCCGTAGTTGTGCACGGTCACGACTCCGTCCTCCGACCGCTGAGCCTCCACACGCACCGCCCCACGGGTCGGCCGGGCACCAATCCGGTGCCCCAGGACGCGAGCCTCGGCAAGACGGGGTTCGACCTCGGCGCAGCGGGCAAGGATACCGGCCGCCGCAATGTCATCGGCGGCCAAGTCGTCCTCGCCGTCGATGGCGGTTCCGCCCAGGACGACGGTGTCGCCGTGGGGGTAGAAGCACAGCAGATCGGGCGAGGGGCCAGTGTCCTCGGAGAAGAACTCGGTCAGCCCTGGATTGGTGACGACTACATGCTGGCCTCGGATGGGCCGCAGGCCGGAGTCCGGGACCAACCCCTGCGCCCCCAGGCCAGCGCAGTTGACGATCGCGGAGGCCGGTCCGGCGTCCGTGAGCGAACCCAGGCGGCGGCGCTCGATCGTTCCCCCAGCGGCATCTAGTCGGCGCAGCAGGTAGTCGAGATAGACAGGCATGTCGATCAGCGGCACGGTGAACCGGTACCCGGACGCGAACCCGGTCGGCAGTTCGGCCGACTCACACGCACGGAAGCCGGGCAGAGCTGTGGCCCAGTCCGGCGGGACCTCGGCCGTGCGGGACGCCTCAATGCCACTGGCGAGCCGGACCCCCGTGACCGGGTCCGCCGCCAGTTCCCGAAAGACCTCCAGAGACCGCTGCCCCCACCGATCGACCTTGTCCTTCGGTTCGACCAGATACGGCCCCCACATCGCCCCGGCCGCCAGCGACGTAACGCCCGGCACCTGCTCGGCAACCACACGTACCGGAACCCCGGCCTCGGCGAGAACGACTGCCGTGGTCAGCCCCGCCACCCCAGCCCCGACAATCGCAACGCGCTCCCCTGCGGTCATGATCCCGAGACTAGCGGCCAGGTGGCGCCGACGGAGCGTGGTCGGCGAGGGCGTTCTCCAGGACCGGCAGGAAGCTGCGTACGTGGGCGTTGCGCTGGCGGCGGCGCAGGTCTGCGGCGAGTTGGTGGAGCAGGGCCGCGCTGCGAGGCGAGCGCACGGCGTCGAGGCGGTCGGCGGCGATCGTACCGATCTCGCAGGCGGCCTCCAGGTCGCCACGGGCGCTGTGGCCCAGGGCCAGCCAGGCCCCTTCGAACAGGGCCCTGCGCTGACTGGGGTCGCCGCGCGGGACGTCGTACGCGCCGGACTGGAGTATCTCCGTGCCTTGGGAGAGGAAGTGCCTTCCCTTCGTGCCACCATCCGCTTTCAGCCGCGCACGACCCATCTGAATGAGGCCGTAACCGGCTTGGCAGTCCAGGTGGTTGTCGGTGAGGAAGTACATCCAGCGGGGTTCCTGGTGGTCACCGGCCCGGTCGGCGATCAGCTCGCGGGCCACTCCGCGGGTGTGGGCGAAGTCGTTGTCCCGGCCGGCGGCGGCGTACGCGTACGCGAGCCGGGACAGCACGGATGCCCGTACGACCGGCGGGGCGGCGTCGCTCGCTCGGCGTGCGGCCTCTCCGAGGGCGATGGCGTCCGCGGGGTGGCCCCGGCTCGCCGCCTGGAAGGAGAGGTCGCCGAGGATGTGGGCGGACAGGGGCAGGTCGTTGACCTGGTGTGCCGCACGCAGTGCGGTGACGAAGTAGCGCTGTGCCAGACCGTGATCGGCGGCGTCGAAGGCCATCCAGCCGGCCAGCTGGCCGATCTCCGCAAGCGCGCGGATAAGGCGTCCCTCGGCGGCGGGAGAGTGGCCGCCCTCACGGATCAGCAGCCCGACCGCGCGGAACTGGGCACCCACGTACGGGAGATGGCGTGCCCCTCCGTGCTCGTCGTCGAGCGCGGAGAGCATGGGCAGATGCTGTTCGACCTGGTCCACGAGCGGATCGGCGCGTGAGGAGGACGTGATCCGGGGCGTGTACTGGCCGCGCCCGGCGGTGCCATCGAGGTACTGGGCGACGATCGCGAGGAGACCCGCGCCCGAGATCGCGAGGTACCGGCGGCGGTCGACGAGCCCTCCCATCACCCAGTCCGCCACGATCGCCTCCATGCCCTGCACGGTCCAGGGCCGCGCGAGATCCGTGTCCGCCGGGACGAACGCCGAGGAATCGCCCACGCGGCCCTGCCAGAGTTCGGCCACCGGGACAGGTCTACCCAGTTCCTGGGAGAGCACGTAGGCAGCCATCATCGGTAACGGTGAGCGCGGCAGCGAGCCGGCGTCCCGCCAGTGGTACGGCGCCGACTCGGCCACCGTTCCCGCTCCGAACACCCTGTTGAGCTTGCGGGCGAGCGCTTTCGGGCTCCATCCGAGTTCGTCGAGGCACCCTGCCAGTACTTCGTTGGGTTCCCCCGTCTGCGGTGCCACGTGCGACCACCTCTTGTCTCAGTGGTTCGTCCATCACTTCTCGCGCTCCCTCATGGTGACGCCTTCGGGTAGCTGGATCACCACCCGCTCAAGGAAGTTGACCGAGTTGACCCGTTGATCGGGTCCTGCGTGACCGGTCTCCCGCGGTGTTCTTGGATCCCGGCGGAAGGCGCCGCATCTGACGCCGACGGAGAAAGAGGTGGGTCTTGGGACACCACACGAGCGCCTCCCGAGGCAGTGCGGATAGTCCGGGCGGTGTGCTGGAGCGCGACATCGGACGACCGGCCTCCACCGCCCCCGTCGCCTCCACCGCCCCCGTCGCCTCCGTCGCCTCCGTCGCCTCCGTCGCCTCCGTCGCCTCCGGACAGGATCACGTCGGCTCCGCCGGCACCACCACCCTGATCACGGATCTTCCGTACGGGCCGGAGGTGGCCGAGGTCTCCCGGAGGGCTGTGACGGTCGCACTCCACGGCACCGAGTCGGACCTGCTCGATGACGCCCGCCTGATCACATCCGAGCTCACGACGAACGCGTTCGCCTCGGGCAGCCCGCCCTTGGTCCTGTGCGTCGACCGCACGATTCCGACCCCCGGCGGTTGCCTGGAGGTCGAGATCACCGTCACCGACGGTGGCTGCCCGCGCCCGGCATCCACCTGTCCCTCGGCACCTGCGGAGGAGGCCGAATCGGGACGCGGGCTGGTCATCGTCGAGGCCCTGGCCGACTCCTGGTCGCTGACGACCGGCGCCCACGGCACCCGCGCCTGGTGCCGCCTCACCCGCGAGGCCGGATCCTCGGCCGCCAGCTCCTGATGCCCACGCCCGCGAGACCCCGTCTTCGAAGGAGGCACCACACGGTGCGCATCGACCATGCGGTTCCACCGTCCCCACCCACAGACGTGCGGGAGGCAGCCCGTCGTCCTCGTGTCGTCGTCGCCCTCCACGAGGGCTTCTACGGCGCCGAGTCGGGCACCGGCTTCAGCAACCGTTCCTTCCTCACAGCCCTCGCCCGCCTGCTGCCGCCGGGCCGTCTCTCCGTGATCACCCCGCATGTACCGGAAACGGCCCGAGCCCGCGATCGGAGGTGGACCAACGAAGTCCAGCAGATGCTGCGACAGGCCAATGCCCAGGTCATCACGGTCCCAGAGGTCGAAGCGGCACCTGACTCGATCCGCGGCTCCATGCAGCTGTGCACCATGGCAGGCGAAGCAGCCGTACGCATCGCCCACCATGCGAGCCGCTGCCTCCTCATCGGCCTCGACATCCCGTTCCTCGGACTGGCCCCCTACACGTCGCCGACCACGGATCTGCTGCTCATACCTCGCTCCACGACCGCGCTGACGCGGCCCAAGGACGTCTCCCGGGTCCGCTGGGAGCGGGACGCCCTGCGAGCGGCGACTGCCCGCGGCGGGCGGATCGGTGCCATCTCCTCCCACATGCGAGGCCACCTCGTCATCAACTACGCCGTCCCCCGGGCGAGCATCGTGGATGTCCCCAACGGACTGATCCAGGAGGAGATGGCGAGGCCCGCCAGCACACCGGCTCTGCCCTTCAAGGCCCGCGCCGGATTCCTTCTCGCCATGGGCCGTGCCGTGCCGACGAAGGGCTTCGACGACCTCCTGGAGGCGCTCCACATCCTCAAGGAGCGCAGGGTCCGCGCTCCTCACCTGATCCTGGCAGCCGTGTCCTCGGGCGGGCCCGAGCGACCCACCGCGTACCAGGAGGACCTGGCGGCCCGCATTCACGCGTACGACCTGGACGCGACCCTGATCACGCGCTTCACCCCCGCGATCCGCACCTGGCTGCACAGCCCGGCCCTGCGCGCGGTCGTCGTTCCTTCCCAGGAGGAACCCTTCGGTCGTATCCCGCTGGAAGCGTTCGCGGCCGGTGCCGGCCCGGTGGTGGCGACCACGGCCGGGGGGCTGGCACAGACCGTCATCGAGGGAGAGACCGGCTTCACCGCCGCACCACGGAACGCCGGGTCCTTGGCGTCCGCGCTCCACCGTGCTCTCAACGTCCTGCCCCGAGAGCGCGACCGGCTCCGAAGCGCCGGGACGGCCCTGGTGCGCTCGCGCCACGACTACGAGGCCAGCATCGGTGCCGTCGTCGAACGTCTCGCCCCCTGGGCTCTGGATACGGCGTCCAGCGCGGATGGCCGAGCGCGATGAACAGGCCGGTGGTGCTGATCAGCCTGGAGTCCTCGCACTCCTTCTGGCGTTTGTCCCCCGGGCACGAGCGGGCGCTGTCCGCCGCCTTTCCCGGTGTCGAGTTCCGTACGGCGACCGAGGAGGAAGTGCCGCAGCAGCTGGCCGAAGCGCACATCTACTTCGGTTGGAGGTTCGAGCCGTCGTGGCTGCTCGACGCGCCCCATCTGAGGTGGATCGCCTCCCCGGCGGCGGGCACCGACCATCTGCCCGTCGCCGAGGCCCACTCGGTCGGGGTGGCCCTGACCCGCTCGTACGGGTTCCACGGCAGGCCCATGGCCGAGCACGCCATGGGGATGATCCTGGGCTTCTCACGCGGGCTGTTCATGAGCCGGCTGGTCCAGCGGAACCGGACCTGGTGGAAGGACGACCTGGCCGAGGAGTTCTTCGACCTGGCGGGGGCGACGATGACCATCGTCGGCTGTGGCAGCATCGGCGGACACCTCGCACGTGCGGCTCGCTCCTTCGGTATGGACGTCATCGGCGTACGGCGGACGCCGCCCCTGGCTGCTGGGGGCGGGATCACATGGACGCGCACGTCTGCGGTGCGCCACGCGGTCGCCGTCGCCGACGTGGTGGTCGATCTGCTCCCCGCCACCCGGGCCACGGACCACTTCTTCGACCATGACCTCTTCATGGCGTTCAAGCCCAGGTCCCTCTTCCTCAACCTCGGCCGCGCGACGACCGTCGACCAGGCGGCTCTCCTGGCCGCACTCAACGCCGGGCACCTTCGCGGCGCAGCGCTGGACGTCTTCGACCCGAAGCCCCTGCCCTCCCGCCACCCCCTGCGGCTCCACCCCCGGGTCGTCCTCACCCCGAAGAGCTCCACGCTCAGCCGCACATACATGGATGAAGCGGTCGGGTTCTTCGCCGACAACCTGCACCGCTACCTCACCGGCCAGCCGCTCAACGGCCTGGCCGAGGCGCCCGCTTCCCACTCTCCCTACGTCGGAGGCTGACCCATGCCCACCACACACCACCCCGAGCTGGCCGCTGCCTTCGCCGCGACCGGCCGCAACCACCCCTACCTGGCCCTCACCCTCAACTCGCTCTGCAACCTGGACTGCGTCTTTTGCAAGCCGCGCTGCATGCCGGACTACGGGCACAAGGACCGCCCCCTGACCGCCGCCGACTACGCGGCCATCGCCGCCGAGGCCGGAGCCTGGAAGATCAAGAAGGCCCACTGCTCCGGCGGCGAGCCGACCCTGAGGGCGGACATCCTCGACGTGATCGCGGGCCTCGCTGACGGCCTCGGCTCCGATGCCGCGATTGGCATGACCAGCCACGGCAACCTGCGCCGCGGCCTGACCGTCGAGAAGCTTCACGGCGCGGGCCTGACGTATCTCAACCTCAGCCTGCACAGCCTCGACCCCACCCGGTCCGCCGAGATCATGGGCGGCGGCGACCCGCGCACCACCCGGCGCACCCTCGACACCGCCCTCTCCCTCGGCCTGCGAGTAAAGATCAACTGTGTTCTCCAGCGCACCTACCTGGACGACGCCTTCGCCGTAGCCGAACTCGCCCGCGACCTGCCCGTCGCCGTCCGCCTGATCGAACTCCAGAACATCGGTCCCGCGCAGGCGCTCTTCGACACCGAGTTCATCAGCGAGGCCGAGGTCCGCGACCGTCTCCACGAGTGGTTCGCGAACGCCGGTGAGGTGCGCAGGGACGAACTCGGGGTCCGCAGCCCGGGGCGCTATCTCCGCCCGGACGGCTGGGCAGGCTCGATCGGCTTCATCTCCAACTCAAGCTGCGCCACCTGCTCCGACGCCAACCGCATCAAGATCACACCCACGGGCGTGGCCCGCCCCTGCATCCTCCACAACCGCGACATCCCCCTGAAGCCCCACCTCGCCGACGGCACCCTCGGCGACGCCTTCGCCCACCTCTTCCAGTCCATGCTCGACCGCAACGCCAACGACGCCTGGCAGGGCTTCCATTACGTCGACTACGACCTGCGCTGGGACCGGATGGAACGCCCCGAAGGCACGCCCGTCACCTTCCCGGTGCTCCCTCTCCTCACCACGGACACGCCCCGGCCCGCCGCCTGCGCACGCGCCTCCACGGGGGACCAGTGATGGCCGTGGCCGAAGCGCCGCCCCTCTACCTGGGTCTCGGAGCGTTGTACGAACGCGAACTGGACGCCCACGGCATCGGCGCGGTGATGCTCACCCACAAGTGGCAGCCGACCGATCTCCTGGCTCCCCACTCCGACATCGACGTACGAGTCCTCCTCCCCCAGGCCCCGGCGGACTGGGAAGACTGGAACCACGGCCTGGCCGCCGCGCACTTCACCGCCGTAGGCAGGGAGGTCTCCCACCGACGCCTTCTGGAGCATCCGCCCGGCTTCGCGTTCACCGTGGCCGAGACGGAGGGACGGCTCGTCTCCGCGCCCGAACTGGCGACCTGGTCGCTGATCAGCGGGAGCGCCCGGGACTTCCAGCGCTGGAAGTCCCGGGCCCAGATGGCGCCGTGGCGCGAGACCGACGAGCGCTTCTATCGGGGCATTCTCCAGGGACGGCTGGGCGGCCGGTACCAGCTGGCGGCGGACAGCACCGACAACGTGGGGGAGGACATCACCGCGTACCGGCGCCACTGCGTGGCCTGGCACTACCTCGCCCCGTGCTGGTTCGCCGCTGCCGCGCTCGCGACCCGGACCCGCTGCCCCGGAAAGACGGCTGCCCTCACGCAGTGGCGGCCTGACGGGCTGGACGGGTACGCCGAACTGTTCCTCGGCCATGCCGACGACCGACCCGATGCCGGTCAGCGCAGCCCACGTCACCTGCTCCGGGCAGCCCACGTCGCGCTGGAGGCGGCGATGCGCCGTGTCCCCGATGCGGGCCACCTTGTCGGCCAAGGCGAAGAGCACGCCCGTACCGACTGGGTGATGACGGCCGGGATGCTCCGCGTACGCGTCGCCCGCTGGACGTACTACCTCGCCCCGCCACCGGGAGTGGCGACCGATTACCTGATCCGTCGAGAGGCGAAGGAACTCCGAGCCGCCGCGCAGACCTTGAACAAGCTCGCGGCAGACAAGACCACCCCAGCCCAGCGGCTGGCCGCCCGGATGGCAACGCTGATCCCCACCGGTCCGACCACCGCCGACGTCCTGCGCGCGGCCCTCGCGCTCTGGCACCGACAGAAGTGCACCGTGCAGGACTTCCTCAGCCTCACCCTCAATGACGTCCACCCCTGACACAAGGAGCCCCGCCATGCCCGCGCGTGCGCCCCTGCCCCGCGTCCTGAAGACAGCGAAGATCAAGATCACGACGAAGTGCAACCGGTCCTGCGACTTCTGCATCTTCGCCGACGGCGCCCAGGGCGAGAACATGCCCCTGGAACTCTTCTCCACCGTCCTGAACCGGCTGAAGACCATCCCCTTCCAGCAGCTGCACATCAACGGCGGCGAGCCCACCGTGCACCGGGACTTCCCCGCCCTCAGCGAGGCGGCCCGCACACGCCTGCCGGACAAGGTCATGGTCCTGGGCACCAACGCAATCACCCTGGCCCGCAACAAGCGGATCATGGAGGCCACCCTCCACTCGTACGACCAGATCCTCATCGGCTGTGACGACGAGCACGAGAACTACGACGAGGTGCACGCCGTAGTGCCCCGCCTCCGCGAGGCCGGCAAGACCGTGGTGATCAACAGCGTCCTGGAAGGGATCGCCCCCTCCCGCCTCGCCCAGCTCGCGAAGCTCTGCGCCGACCACGGCGCCATCCACGTCACCAACCACGTGCACCACATCGACGTCGGCCAGCCCGCAAACGAGCTGCACGGTCTCTGCGACCGCTACCTCGACCAGCACCTAATGATCGAGATGGACGGCTCCTGCTACCGCTGCTTCAACGCCATGGCGAAGGACGACAGCGAGTTCAGCATCTGGGACGAGGATTTCGCGGCCAGGGTGTTCGCGCCCCGCGACCAGCACTTCCGGTTCTGCCTGCGCTGCCACGAGTACACCGACTCCGGCCACGCGCTCGTCCCCGCCCTCACTCACTGACTGATCGGGAGGTACACCGCCATGCCCGCAGTCCTCGGACTGAACTTCCACCACGACACCAGCGCCGCGTTGGTCGTCGACGGCCGCCTCTACGCCGCCGAAGAGGAACGCTGGAGCGGCATCAAGCACAACCACCCCGCCCGCAAGGGCACTCTCACTGCCCCGACGCGCGCACTCCAGTGGTGCCTGGAGGCCGCCGGTCTCGAACCGCAGGACATCGACGCCGTCTGGGCCGCATCCATGCGCCCCAACCCCGCCGCCGGCTGGTGGCTGGCCGAGGAACGCGACGAACTCGCTGCCCGCCTCCCGGCCCCGCTCGGCGAACACCTGCGTCTCCTCTCCCACCACACGGCGCACGTGCTCTCCGGCTACCTGCTCTCCGGTCACGAGCACGCGGCGGGCCTCGTCATCGACGCGGGCGGCTCCTCCCTCGGCTCCGATTTCGGCCCCGGCCGGGAACGCATCACCGGTTACGACCTTCGCCCCGACCGCATCGACCGCCTCCACCAGGCCATGCCGACCGTCGTCCCCGGCCCAGCCGGGCCCCGTCGTATCCACTCCTCGCTCGGGCACTTCTACCGGAACCTCGCCCAACGGGTGATCCCGCCCGGTGACGAGCCCGAGGGCAGCATGATGGCGCTCGCCGCCTTCGGCGATCCCCAGCGGTACAGAGCACAGGTCCGTGAGCTGGTCCGGCTCGGAGAGCACGGCGAGGTCCGCATCGACCACTCCTGGGGCTCTGCGGACAACAGCACACCCCTACTCCTCGACAGCCGCGCCTGGACCGCCAGCAACGTCGGGGAGCAGCCGGAACACAAGCGAGCCGACCTGGCCGCCGCTGTCCAGGAGGTCTTCGCCGAATCGGTCGTCCACGTCGCCCGACACCTGAGACGACTCACCAGGGCCTCGGCGTTGCTGTTCTCCGGCGGATGCGCCCTGAACTCACAGCTCAACGGCCAACTGGCGGCCGAAAGCGGCTTCGACACCTTGTTCGTGGCACCGGCGCCGCACGACGCGGGCACCGCCGTGGGCGCCGCGCTGTACGGCTGGAACTACCAGCTCGGGGAGGAACGCCTGCCCGTACCGACCGACGCGGCCTGGGGCCCGTACCCCGGCACCCTACCGACGACGGCGACACCCACCGGGTACCGCACCCTGCCCGCCCTCGGGCCGGCACTGATGCCCACGGTCGCCGCGCTCCTCGCCGAACACCGCATCGTCGGCTGGGCGCGGGGCGGACTTGAATTCGGGCCGCGAGCACTCGGCCACCGCTCGATCCTCGCTCACCCGGGCGACACCGCCACCCGTGACCGACTCAACGCGATCAAGAAACGGGCCGGGTACCGCCCCTTCGCCCCGGCCGTCCTCGCAGAGCACGCCATGGAGTGGTTCATATCGGAGGGCGACCCGTTCATGAACCGGGTCGCACGCGTCCGCCGCTGCCGAGCCGACCGCATCGCCGCAGTCACCCATCACGACGGCACCGCCCGCGTACAGTCCGTCAACGCCGACCACCAGGGCCTACGCGAACTCCTGGACCACTTCCACGACCGCACCGGCCTACCGCTCCTCCTGAACACCTCCTTCAACCGCAAGGGCACCCCGATCCTGCGGACCGCCGAGCAGGCGGTGGAAGCCGCGGCGGACCTGGGTCTGGACGCCGTCGCGGTCGGCGACACCCTGCTGCTCGCCGACCACGTACCCGACCCGCGTACGACGCCGCTCCTCCGGACGGGACAAGGCGGATGAGCCCCATAGACCTGGACAGAGTCCTGACCGCCCTGGACATCACCACATGGAGTCCCGCCGAGAAGTCCCGCGCACGAGTGACCGCGAACCTGGCCCTCACCATCTACGACGGCCACACCCGCGACCAGGCAACCCCGTACCTGGAACACCCACTGGCCGTCACCACCCTCCTGCGCACCGAGATCGGGGTCAGCCGCCCCAAGACGCTCCTCCTCGCTCTCCTCCACGACGCCTTGGAGGTGTCCCCCGAGTCAGCGCCGCTCCTCACCAACCACCTCGGCACCCCCTTCACCGATCGCCTCCGCGCGATGACCGCCGACCATCGCCTCGAACAACGCCCCAAGGCGGCCGACGACGAGACCCGCTGGCGCACCAAGCAGGCCGCGCTCCCACCCGAGGACCTGGCCATCCGCCTCGCCGACCGCTTACACAACCTGCGCGACCTCGCCGTCTCCCCCAACATCGACCGGCGCCGACGATTCCTCCAGACCCTGAAGGACTTCCACCTCCCGCTCGCGGAGACGGCCCGCGACCTCAGCCCTCACCTGGAGGCCATGCACGCCCTGCTCCACGCCGAGTACGTCCGACACCAGCAGGAGGTACGCCCGTGAAACGGATCGTCCACTCGATGGAGCCGGTCGGCCGGACCGGCGGCCGGGTCTACCTGCGGATGCTGCACGAGGCGATGGCCGACGACATGGAGTGGCGCACAGTCCGGGACCACAAGCGCACCTACCGCACCCGCCGCTGGCGCAAGCTCCGCCACCTGACCCGCCTAGCCCCGACCTTGAGAGCGCTGGAGGACACCACCGGCGCATTCGTCTGGGACGACCTGAGCCTGCTGCTCTTCACACCGCGGATGCGAGCCCGCACGGTGTTCGTCTTCCACCACTACGAGCCGTTGCAGCACGACTCCGCCCCGATCGAGGCGATGCTCTGGGAGCGATTGTTCAGGGTGCTGCCAGAGTGCGCCGCCGTCGTGTGCGTGGCTCCGTACTGGGCGGACTTCCTCCGGGCCCGAGGCGTCCACAACGTGCAGGTGATCTACAACGCCTTCGACGCGACGGAGATCGAACGGGCACGTGGCTTCGACCGCGCCGAGTGCCGTGCCGAGTTCGGCCTACCCGAGGACGTGATCGCCGTATACGCGGGCAAGGCCGTCCACTGGAAGGGCACCGAGGAGGTCTTCGCGGCCCTGAACGGCACCCCTGGCCTGCGGGTGATCACCAGCGGCAGCAACACCATCGGCTTCGCCGGAGCCCACTACGACGTGGAGCGTGAGCGGTACCTGCGGCTGCTGCGCGCGTGCGACGTCGGTGTCTTCCTGCCCCGGATGCGGGAGGGCTGGAGCCGCTGCGCGGCCGAGGCCCTGCTGCTCGGGCTGCCCTGCGTGATCCGCCCGGTGGCCGGCCTGGGCGACCTCGCCACACTGACCGGCCAGCCGCCCCCGGACCTCGACCGCCTGCCGGCACAGGTCCGGGACCGCGCGGCGACAGGCCAGACCGAGACCAAGGCCGCGTACGAGGCCCTGAGCAGGTTCGACACGAACTACTTCGCCAACGCCTGGGGCGACCTCCTGGCGAAGATCGCCTGAAGCACGGTTCTATGCCTAGGCGGCGCCCAGCTTCGTAGCCGCAGTATCCAGCCGTGCCAGCACGCGCTCTCGCCCCAGCAGCTCCATGGACTCGAACAGCGGGAGCCCGATGGTCCGGCCGGTGACCGCGACCCGGATGGGCGCCTGGGCCTTGCCCAGCTTGAGCCCGTGCTTCTCACCGACAGCGAGTAGGACAGCCTTCAGGTCGTCCGCCTTCCACTCCTCGACGGCGGCCAGCTCGACACGCGTGTCGGTGAGAATGCTGTCGGCGCCCGCCTTCATCGCCTTGTTCCACGACGCCTCGTCCTCGACCGGCTCGTCCAGGAACAGGAAGTCGACGTAGCTGGTGATCTCCGACAGCAGCGCCAGCCGGGTCTGGGCCAGGGGCGCCACCGCCTCGAAGAGGCCCTTGTCGAACGCCTCCGGCCCCCATGGCGCGTACGGGGCGACGAGCCACGGGGCGCAGGCGTTGGCGAACTGCTCCGGCGAGAGCGCGCGGATGTAGTCGCCGTTGAAGGCCGTCAGCTTCTTCACGTCGAAGAAGGCCGGGGCGGTGTTGACGTCCTCGATCCGGAAAAGCCGCTCCAGCTCCTCGTACGGCAGGATCTCCTGGTCATCGCCGGGCCCCCAGCCGAGGAGCATGAGGTAGTTCACCATCGCCTCGGGGAGGAAGCCCTCGGCGAGGTAGTCCTCCAGCGCGACCTTGTCACGGCGCTTGGACAGCTTCTGCCGCTTCTCGTTCACGATCACCGGGAGGTGCGCCCACACGGGCGGCTTCGCGCCGAGCGCCTCCCACAGCAGCTGCTGCTTCGGCGTGTTCGACAGGTGCTCCTCACCACGGATGACCTGCGTGATTCCCTCGTCCAGGTCGTCGACGACGTTCGCGATCAGGAACACTGGGGACCCGTCACCACGGGCGATCACGAAGTCCTCGATCGCGCTGTTCGGGAACGCAGGCTCCCCCCGGACGACGTCGACGACGACCGTCTCACCCTCGTCCGGCGTCCGGAACCGCAGCGCCCGCCCCTCTTCAAAGGCCAGCCCCCGCTCCCGGCAGAACCCGTCGTACCCGAGGTGCTCCGACCCCGTGCGCTCCTTCAGCTGCTCCCGGGTGCAGTCGCAGTAGTACGCCCGACCGGCCGCGAAGAGTTGCTGAGCCGCTTCCCGGTGCCGGTCGGCGTTGTGCGACTGGAAGTACGGCCCCTCGAAGGCCGGGTCCTCACCGTGAATGCCGATCGCCGCGAGCGCGCTGATGATGCCGTCGATCCACTCCGGCTTGTTCCGGGCCGCGTCGGTGTCCTCGATCCGCAGAACGAACGTACCGCCGGACTGTCGCGCCACTGCCCAGTTGTAGAGGGCGGACCGGGCTCCGCCGACGTGGAACATGCCGGTCGGGGAGGGGGCGAAACGGACGCGAACCGGGGCAGTAGACATGCCTTCCAGGGTACCGACGCCGGACCCTCGCCCCGGACCACTCCGCCTACGCCCGCGCTGCCATCCGCTCTCGCATGGGGGAGATCCGCTCTCCGCGCGTCGCTTGCAGGAACGTCATTGCTACGTACGGCGGACGACGGTGAGTCTGCCCTCAGTGCCCTCGGGCAGCCTGCGACGCGGTACAGGAACCGGCGAGGCGAGTGAGGTCGCGAACGCGGCAACGAGAGCGTGCGGAACGCTGGGGCTGAACGAGGCGCACCACAGGTAAGGGTCACCGACGACCGGTTCGGCCCACGCCTGCCAGCCAGCGGACCCGGGCGGGGTTCGCTGTCCTGAATGAGTGCCAGTACAACCCCCAAAGAGACGCTGGTGGAGAAGCCGGGGTCCGAGGCGGTGGTGGAGGGGTGGTCCAGGTCCCGCTTCCACCCCTGCACGGTGAGCGCGGCGAGGACGGAGTCCGGCACCGTCCTCACCACATCACCGGCGAGGGTGGCAGTGGCGGTGATGAGATCGCCCAATGCCTCCGGAGGGGTTCCGGGAGTGAAGTAGGCGTTCCATTCGGCCATCGCGGACGCGGTGTGTGATCGGGCGCTCAACTGCCATGCGACTGGTAGTCCACCGAGTTCGAAGGGATGGGCGGCGAGAATCCACTCGGCACCGTGCAGTCCGTCGGGGCTGAGGTACAGGAGAGTGTCGCGGGCCGTGGGCCACATGTTCCAGCCGAGCGCGGTGAGAGTGTCGCCGACGGCCTGACAGAGCGAGTCGTCGTCGCCGGCCAGATGGCGTGGTGAGACCCAGTAGACGGGGTACGGGGAGCCAGGTCCGTCAGGATTGCCGGAGAGCTGATATGGCGGCAGAGGCACCTCCAGGTAAAGGGCGCGGCCAAGATCGGCTCCGCGCCCCAAAGGTTTCGAAGGTCGTCTACGTTGACATGCCGCGTCAGCGGTATTCCAGCCGGTTCGAGATCCGGGCAGGCCGCCGGGCGGATCGCCGCTTGGACGTAGGCCGGGACGGCGTGTACGCAGCGTATGCAGCGTCGGGGGCCCGCCACGGTGTCGCCTTCGCCCGCCGGGCGGCCACCGCCGGTCCGCGGGAGTTCGGGAAGCTGAACGACCCGGTGTGGCTGCGGGCCCGGTTCACCGCCGTGCACGGCACGAAGGGCATCCGGGAGGGCGTCGTATGGACCGCCCGCCGGACGAACCCGAGACGGTTCCGCTGGTGCTCATCGAGCCGTACGCGTTCCGGCTCGGCGGCCACCACCAGCGCACCCTGCTGGCCCTGGCCCGGGCCGTCCCGGGCACGGTGGTGATCGCCCCGCACGGCATCGCTCGCCCCACGGCCACCACACTGCGCCACGCGCCTGTGACGGTGGTGACCGGCGCCGCCGTTGGGCGTGACGGCTCCTGCTGCGGGCGGCAGGTCCGCTGTCGAGGCAGTCCTGGGCCGGGCAGAAGCTGCTCCGTATGGGCCGGTGGCCAGACGCCGTGCGGCGCTGGCCCCATCAGATCACCCTCCTCGCCCGGTGCCTGGTCGAAGCATCCGCTCTGCGCACCGCCCGCCACAGGGCCCCAGGCACACGGGCAGGGGCGGTGACGGTGGTGGTCCTGAGCACGAGCGAGGGCCTGCGCGACACGGCTGCCCTCCTGGGCGCGCAGGCGCATCTGCGGTTCGTCCACGAGGTCGTCACCACCGAGGACCTGCCGCTGCGTCTTCTGGGACGGCTCGCCCGGAAAGGTGAGCGGCGGGTGACGGCCGTGTGCCCGACCACCGCGGTCCGCGACCAGGTCGCCCGCAGGTTCCCGCAGCTCGCCACGCAGGTGCGGGTGTTCGCGGTCGATGACGGGCTGCGCCTGAGTCAGGGCGAACGTCACGGCGGCCGGGCCGCCTTCTCCATCCCGGAAGCCGAGGCCGCGATCTGCATGATCGGGGGCTGGTGGCCGCACAAGGACATCGCCGTCATCGGCCGGGCCCTGGCCCGTCTCACCGAACCACTGCACGTCAGCGTCACCAACCACCCCGTACACGACACGGTCCTGGCCCGCTGGCAGGCACTGCCCCACGTCCGCCTCCACGTCGAGCCCGGCCGGTGAGCGAACCCGTACTGCGCCTGGTGTATGCCGCAGCGGACGCCGTGGTGGTGGCCCGCCGTCCGGGGGTGGGTAAGGAACCCGGGCTGGTGACGGACGCTGCCCGCTACGGCGTGCCCCTGATCGTCCCCGAGTTGGATCGGGGCTCAGCCCCGCACACGCGGGGAGCGGATTTCATCGCCCCGGACGCCGCGGCGATCACAGGGCTCAGCCCCGCACACGCGGGGAGCGGGGTACTGCTGCTCGTCAAGAACGGCGACTCCAGGGCTCAGCCCCGCACACGCGGGGAGCGGGTCGTTCACCAGCTGCGTGGCTCCATCAGGATGGGCTCAGCCCCGCACACGCGGGGAGCGGCCATGTCCGGGTGCGTTTTCCGGTTCGTGCGCGGGCTCAGCCCCGCACACGCGGGGAGCGGGCCGATGCGATTGATCTGTCCGCGCTTGGTGAGGGCTCAGCCCCGCACACGCGGGGAGCGGTTTGTGACGCGCGACCGACCGGCTACATCAGCAGGCTCAGCCCCGCACACGCGGGGAGCGGAGTGAGTCCGCCGAGGAGTCGCCGCTGGTGGTGGGCTCAGCCCCGCACACGCGGGGAGCGGTGTGGGACTACGCGGCCGGGGAGCACGTGACCGGGCTCAGCCCCGCACACGCGGGGAGCGGGACGAGGACCTGTACGCCAACCCGGCGAGGACGGGCTCAGCCCCGCACACGCGGGGAGCGGACCAGGTCGCCCTTGAGCGCGGAGTTCCCGATGGGCTCAGCCCCGCACACGCGGGGAGCGGCACCCGTTTTGGCCCCGATCCGGCCATGGATCAGGCTCAGCCCCGCACACGCGGGGAGCGGAGGTCGGCGGCGGCCACCGTGGACCACGCCGAGGGCTCAGCCCCGCACACGCGGGGAGCGGCCCTTCGGACCATCCGCCGGGACCGGCGAACAGGGCTCAGCCCCGCACACGCGGGGAGCGGCGGGATCTCGACCTGTCCGACCGGCAGGGGACGGGCTCAGCCCCGCACACGCGGGGAGCGGCCGACGGTGACGATGCCCGTCGGTCCCTGCCTGGGCTCAGCCCCGCACACGCGGGGAGCGGACATCCCACCTGGCAGCCCTCCGACCCGCCGAGGGCTCAGCCCCGCACACGCGGGGAGCGGCCGACGGTGACGATGCCCGTCGGTCC
>NZ_JBHTZD010000006.1:126753-183721 GCF_042790455.1 Streptomyces sp. NPDC056734 | reverse complement strand
CTGCCTGGGCTCAGCCCCGCACACGCGGGGAGCGGGGCGCTGCGCTGTTCCTGCACCCCGAGCCGTAGGGCTCAGCCCCGCACACGCGGGGAGCGGTCTCCGGGTGCCAGCCGAGGTCAGCCGCCACCGGGCTCAGCCCCGCACACGCGGGGAGCGGCCGCTGGGGCACGGGAAAGAGGGCCATGCGAAGGGCTCAGCCCCGCACACGCGGGGAGCGGCGTCGTTCTTCTCCGCGCTGCCCGGCCGGATCGGGCTCAGCCCCGCACACGCGGGGAGCGGAGCGACTCGGCGATGGCGTCCACATCGCCTTCGGGCTCAGCCCCGCACACGCGGGGAGCGGCTCATCGGTGCTCACGATGCGGCTCCTTCTCTGGGCTCAGCCCCGCACACGCGGGGAGCGGACCGCCCTGCACTACCGGTCGTCCAAGGTCTGGGGCTCAGCCCCGCACACGCGGGGAGCGGCCGGCGAGCCGCAGCCGTGCCCGGCGGGCCTTGGGCTCAGCCCCGCACACGCGGGGAGCGGTGCCGGCACCGGCTCATCGGGGATGACGGTTCAGGCTCAGCCCCGCACACGCGGGGAGCGGATTTCGTCCACGGTCCGCTGGTACTCGGCTGCGGGCTCAGCCCCGCACACGCGGGGAGCGGACTCCGTGAGCTGCACTTTTATCAAGGGGCAAGGCTTGTTTCAGCAAGGATGAGAGAAACAGGCATAGCGGGAAAATCGCACCCCGATCGGCCAGGCAAGTCTCCGCACCAAAGAGTACGGGCTGACAGCGAGTGGTTCCCGGAGTGAGGCTGCCGAAGCAGTCGCTGGCTCGCAGGCGTTGCTCCTCATCTGGTATGGGAACTCTGCCTCGGAGGGCAGGGAGAAGCTGCGCAGGCACCAGGCGACTGTTCGTGGCACGTCGACAGGCGGCCAGATACGGGCGGCCCCGTTCAGCCGTCCGCACTACCCGGCATGAGACCACCGTGGCCTACACACCGCAGGTCGGCAGCCCGGCTCTGCCGGAGCCGCAGCATGTGGTGCTCTCTTCGGGCCCTGCGGCTCTCGGTTCGGGCTCTCGTCGGCGGGACCGGAGGCTACGGCGCCCGGTTGCCGAAGCGGCGGCGCTTAGACGCCTTGCTCCAGCCTGATGGAGGAGACGAGGAGGGCGTGCGCGGGCGGTCGGAAGGGCGGAAGATGAGAGTGAGACCCTCGTGGTCGACGGGGTGCCATCTGTGGTCGTGGGTACGGAAGGCGTAGCCCTGCTCGGAGTCGGTCGAGTAGGCGAGCAGCGCGCGGCCGTTACCGGCGTACTGGCGGACCTCGTCCCACAGGGCGTCGCGAATGCGGGCGGACGGGTTGCCCAGGAAGACGCCGGGGGAGATCTCCAGAAGCCAGCGGGTGAGGAAGCCTCGCAGGCCGACCGGGCAGTGGGTGAGGACGATGACCGTCACCAGATGACGCCGTCCCGTGAGAGGGAGTCCTGTGTCCCGATGTCCCGGGTGGAGGCTGAACCCCTGTCGTCAGCGTAGTTGCGGCCGGCGGTCAGTCCGGTGCCGCGGTCGGACAGGAGGGTGACGTGATCGCCGTCCGGCAGGTCGGCGCCCGGGGGTGCGAAGAGTCCCTGGACGTCGCGCACGCACCGGTTGAGCAGCCCGGCGCTGTTGATGCGGTCGCGCAGCGCTCGGCGGGTCCGGGCTCCGATGTCCTCCGGGCCTTCCGCCGCGACCTCGAAGGCGATCGGAATGCCGATGTCTGTCTTGTAGAAGTCGGCTACGTCAAGGACGAAGGAGAGTTCGTGGCCCGAGTGGACGAAACCGAGTCCCGGGCTGCAACCCAGCGCCGCGACCACGGCCTGGGCGATCCCGTACATGCACTGCGCGGCGGCGGTGACAGCTTGGTTCGGGGCGTCACCGGAGTTGAAGTCGCCGGGGGTGAACCGGCGGCCGTGCCAGGGCACCCCGGTGCGGGCGGCCTGCTCTGCGTAGCAGCGTTTGACCCGGTCGCCCTCACGGCCGAGGAGTTGGCGGCGGGTGCATGATGCCGGGTCCTCGTCGGGGAAGCGGAGCCGGTACATGGACCGGGCGACGTCGAGCCGGGTCCGCTGGTTCGCCCAGGCGACGGCCTGGGCCTCCACGAGTGCGGCGGAGCGGCTGAGCGCCCGGCCGCCAGCGTAGAAACGTACGCCGTTCTCGCCGACCCACACCACCACGGCGCCGCTCTCGCCCAGAACCGCCATGGCCTGGTGGGTGATCCGGGTTCCCGGGCCGAGCAGCAGCGTGCCGATCGTCGCCGAGGGGATGTGGCGCACACCCTCCGCGTCCTCGGCCGTGATGGCGTTGGCGTCGCGGTGCACCACGCAGCGTTCGAGGTAGACGAAGGACAAGCGGTCACCGACGCGGGTGAGCTGTCGCGGGCCGGAGGCGGGGCGTCGGCCGATCGTGGTCACCGGCTACTCCGCGGGGGCCAGGGTCATGAGTCCGCAGCCGTACGCCTTGGCCTTGCCGAGGCCGGAGGTGAGGGTGCGGCGAAACGCCTCGGGATCGAGGACGCGGAGGCGGCCGTCGAAGGTGACGCGGGTCAGGGAGACCTTGTGCGCCCGCTCGTCGGACTCGTTCCGCTTGCGGAAGGCTAGGTCCCTGCGGTCGTGGACGACGACCTCGTGCCAGGCCCCGTCGAGGCCGTCCGGGCGGGGCTCGGGGCGTTCCACGACGGCGAAGCCCGCGTCCGTCTGCCGTTTGAGCAGCCAGTCGAGCTGATGGCGCGGGGTGACAAGGGGGGTGCGTTTCGTCGGTTCGGTGGCGTGCCGGCGGATGCTGTGCACGGGGTTCGCGGTGAGCCGGAAGGCCCAGGTGTCGTCGGCGGCGATCCGGGCGAGGAAGGGGGCGTACGGTTTCGTCTGCCAGGCGCCCGTGGTCGGCCAGCCCGCCTGCTCCACCAGGTGGGTGAGGTCCGGACGGTCGGGGCTGACGACGTAGAGCACCACTTCGCTGCGGGAGTGCTGGTCCAGGCGCCACAGCACCCGGGGGCCGTCGCCCTGGTGGTCGGGCCGCTCGGCGAAGGAGGCCATGACCGCGGCGTGCAGGCTCTGCGGTGAGTTGAGCAGCCGACGGGCGCCGACGCGGGCGGTGTTGAGACGGAATCGCGTCAGGAACATGGTCGGTCTTCCTTCAGTTCCTCAGTACTTCGGTCCATCGGTCCATCAGTCCTTCGATCCTTGGTGTGGTGTGGTGTGGTGCGGCCCCTGTCAGGGCCGTCTGGGCTTCACCGGTCGTCCAGCAGCTCCATCGGGTCGTGTTTCGGCGGTACGAAGCTCTGGGCGCGGGTCGTGCTCAGCGGATTGGGGACGGTGACCGCGGTCGAGCGGACGCCGCGCAGACCGTACTGGCGGTGGCGCGGGTCGAAACTGAGGGGCTGGTCCCGGATCGCGTCGCCGGGACCGTCACCGGCGACGAGGTCGGCGATCACTTCGAGTTCGATCCGTCGCTCGCGGACCCGTCGGCGCTGGACCGTGGAGGACGCCTGCCAGGGCTCGGTCCTCAGTGTTCGCAGCAGGTCGCCGCGGGAGGCGCCGCGGTGCAGGCGCAGATCGATCGGCCGGGACGGCGGGCAGGAGCGGCGGCCGAGGAACGGGAGGAACACCGGGGTCCGGACGGCCGCGTAGAGGGAACTGAGCAAGGCTTCGTCGCCTTCCACGGCGGCTACGAAGACGGCGTCGGAGAGGTAGAAGCGTTCGGAGACCGGCATGGACTTGCCCGTGTCGGCGTGCTGCGCGGTCTGGTAGTCGCGCACCCGGGTGCCGGGCTGGTCGAGCCGGACGGCGAAGGTGAGCGCGGCGAGGTCGGAGATGTCCGCGTCGCGCTCACGGCCCTGAGCCGCGGCGAGCAGTCCGAGCACTCCGCTCTTGGTGGGTGCCCGCTCCGTCGCACGGCGTGTGAAGCGGGACGATGCGCCCCAGGACTGGAGCGGGCCCGCGAGGCGCAGTGTCAGGACGCCGGTGCGTTCGCTCATGCGGGACGGTCCTGGTTCTGGGGGGGATGTGGTTGGTCTGTGGCCTGAGGCGTGCGGTCCGTCAGTCGGGCGGTGACCGCGTCGCCCACTGCGTCGAGCAGACCGCCGATGGTGACCTCGGTGCCGAGGGCCAGCAGCGGCTCGGTGGCCGTTCCTGCCCTGAGTACCCAGCTCGGGTCGCCGGTGACCTCGTACGCCTTCTCGATGTCGGAGATATGGGCGAGCAGTTGGGCGCAGGCGCCGCGCAGATGGCCGCCCGAGCCCAGGGGCGTGAGAACGGGCTCCTCGAAGGCGGCGACGAAGCTGATGGGCCGTGCGGAGCGGAGGGTGACGATCACGGCCTCGGGGAGGGTGTGATTGCCGAAGGTGTTGATCTTTCCGGTGGGCATGGACGCGATGAAGCCCCGCAGGAAGGCGCTGACCGCCCTGCGTACCGGCTCGTGCGGGGGCTGGTCGGAGCGCCGGCCGTCGCCGAGGTTGTCGCGCAGCCGGTCCACGTCGAGAGCCGCGTAGCGGTAGAGGGTCGCGGAGTTGAAGTCGACGGTGCCGATCATGCCCGCGCCGGACTCCTCCTCCTTCTCGTTCTTGTCGTCCACCGCGGTGTAGTAGTCGGACTCGTTCTCGACCTGGTGGACGCTGATGGCGTGCGCGACCTGGGCTGCCGCCTCGACGTTGAAGTCGGCGGAGTCGGCGACCATCCGGCCGAACAGGGCGATGTCCACCGAGTGCCGGGTGTCGGCGATCCGTCGGGCCTTCTCCTTGTTCTCCTTGGCCTTCAGGAACGCCTTGATGTCAGCGGCGCCCTCGACCGCCAGGCGGGCCAGGCCGTCGAACTGGCGCGAGCTGAGGAACATCAGATAGGAGGACTCCGGCGGGGGCTCCGGATCGCCGTTGCGCTTCGCGGTCTCGGCCTTCCTGCGGGGAACCTCGATCTTGGAGCCGGTCGCGGCGTGAAGTGTCTCGGCGGCCAGTTCCAGGGCCTTGCCGCCGTCCAGCGAGGCTTCCGCCGCGGTGATCCGCTCGGCCAGCAGCTCGGCCACCCGGCGGGTGCGGAAGCCGAGTTCGTCCGGGTCGAGGAGGTCCTCGAACGCTCGTCGGGTCGCCCTCTTCCATGCCTGACTGGAGACGCGGGCGCGTCGGACACCACCGTAGACCGCGGTCTTCGGAGTGCCGGTGTCGTCGCGGTTGAGGTTGCTCGGCGGCACCGTCTGAAGTACGTGCACGTCGATGATGGTGCGGCTCACGGGGTGTCGTCCTCCGGGAGGGTCGGGTGGGGGAGCTGCGGGTCGTCGGTGTCGGGGGCGGTGGCGGGCCCATTCGGTTCCGCTGTCGGTGATGGGCCGTTGCCCGGTGCCGATGGGTGGACGGCGAGGTAGGAACGGCCCCAGGAGCGGCGTACCGACTGGGGTCCGCCGGGGGACTGCCAGGTGTGGAGCTGATCGGCGAGCAGGCCGTAGTCGAGCGGAACGGCCTCGCGGCGCAGCAGGAGGACGAGTTCGCGCAGCCGCCCGGCGAGGACCACGGGTGTGGCCGCCGTACCCGCCCGGACGAAACGCTTGCGCGTGGGCTCGTCGATGTCGGACCCGGGGGCCAGGCGCCGGACAGCCGCACCGAGTTCGGGGCCGGGCCTGCGGTGCATCCGCACGGTGTGATGGGACTGCTGGTGCAACGACCACAGGGTGACAGCCGCGTGCGCCGCCTCCTCGGCCCGGAGCATGGCCTCCTCGGTCAACTCCCGCCGCTCGTACTGCTCGTAAAGGGGCTCGGTGCCGATGAGACCCCAGAGGTCGGCGACCTCACCGGCCGGTCGGCCGATGCCGCGTCGCAGTCGGGCCAGGGCGCCGACGGCGTCGCTGCGGTGATCCAGGTAGCCCCGTTGCAGGTACGTGACGCGTTGGTGGACGGCTCTGCCGACCGGACCGAGCGGTACCTGCCGCGGGGCGGGCGTCGCGGGGTCGGGCGGGACGGGAGAGGCGGAAGCGACGAGGGTCATACCGGTGGCTCCGCGGGAAGGGGGCGGTCAGGTGGGGTGGCGTGGGGTCGGTGGGCCGTCGTCATTCGTGGCCAGTAGTTGGAGTGGGAGCCGGTGGGCCGTCGTCGTGGGTGGCCAGGAGTTCGCGGAGCCGGGTGCGGAAGCGGAGGTCGGCCGCGGCGTCGTTCAGCCATCGCGTACCGCCCCGGGCCGGTACGACGCGGCCTTCCCAGGCGGTCGGTCCGGCGTCGTCCAGCAGACCGGCTCCCAGGTTTCCGATGATGCGGTGCACCTCCCTCTTCCAGCGGTCCCGGTGCTCCTCCGGGTCGGCTGCGTCCCCCAAGTGCCGCAGCCAGCGGCGGTAGTGGGTGTCGAGGGTGCCGAACGCCTGGTCCCGGACGGTGTTCCGGCGGGGTTCGGGGTCGAGCCCAGAAGCCT
Source organism: Streptomyces sp. NPDC056734 (assembly GCF_042790455.1). NCBI lineage: Bacteria > Bacillati > Actinomycetota > Actinomycetes > Kitasatosporales > Streptomycetaceae > Streptomyces > Streptomyces sp. NPDC056734. Next base: position 177,317 of record NZ_JBHTZD010000006.1, on the reverse strand, counting down.
GGGCGAGGTCGACGGCGAGGTCGGCGAGCGCGGTGACGGCCTGCTCCGCGTCGTGCAGCGCGTCCACGGCCTTCTCCCCGTACCGCCGGTCGTCCCGGTGCAGGAGCACCACGGGCATCAGGACCCCGTCATCCACCACCTCGTCGATCACCGACTGCTGGGTGCCGTAGCGTGCGCCGATGACACGGGTGCGGATCAGATGGCCGCGCTGGAGGAATCCCTCGGTGGTCAGCCGGGCGATCCACTCCACGATGCCGGGTCGCAGGCGCCGGGCTCCGTCGGGGCCCTGCCCCGTCCCCGGCTCCCGGCCGGCCAGCAGGCCCTCCATCCCGCGCCAGGCCATGAGCGACGGTTCGTGCTCCTTCGGCAGATAGACGAGCGCTTCCCCGCGCTTCTTCTCCTGCGCCGGACTGCGTCGCCAGCCGGTCATCGGTTCGCGCGGGTGTTTGTTGTGCGGTTCGAGGCGGTCGCCGTACGCGAGCACCACGCCGTGCACGCCCTCGGCGTCATGGTGCAGCCGGATGCGACGCGACTGCCAGGTGTAGAGGTCGCGCAGTCCGTAGGGGCGCCGGGCGAGGTCCGGGTCCTCGACCGGTCCGCACGGCTCGGCGCGCCAGGTCGGCCGGTCGGCCTCGTCCGCATGCAGGCTGGTGGTGTCGGCGGCCATCAGATTGAGCAGCAGCGTCTCGTGGAGGTTGGCCCCTTCGACGAGGACGCCGCCCAGGTTGCCCGCCCACGCCACGCCCTGCGGGTAGCCCTTGCCGGCCTTCACCCGGGGGTCGCCCACCGCGCCGGATTTGATGCCCGACGGGTCGAACGCCTGGGCATGCACCAGCCAGCGTGCCGCCTCCGCGAACCCGAGCCGGCCGACACCGGGCCTGCGCATGCTGAAGAACGGCTCCCCGTTGGGTACGTCGCCCACGATGCGGTTGAGGGAGAAGACCTCGTCCTTGGCCGTGCGCAACCCGGCGACCTGGAAGAACGGATGCTCGGGGTGCATCAGGTCGAAGCGGTCGCGGTGCCGATGCAGATAGTCGGCCACGGGACCGGCGTACGGCGTCTCGGACAGCCACAGTTCCTCCCACGCGTCGGTGTCGGAGGGCGCCGCGCCCTTCCCGGCACCGGCGAGGGCGTCGTGCAGGATCGCCAGGAGCAGCCGTGTCAGGGCGAAGTCCTGGGTAGGCAGATCGCCGAGGAGCCGGCGGATGTCGCGCGCCTGGTCGAACACCTCCACCAGGGACAGCTCGCGCTGCGAGCCGTTGTCGAGCTGTACGGGCAACCAGGGGCGGTGGGTGAGGTCGAAGGACGGCACCGAAGGCAGCGATCTCCTCTCTTCTCTGATTGCCTTCCCGACGTCCTCCCCGTTCTCCGTGCTGTTCTCCGTCCTGGCCTCCGCCTCGATCCCCTTACCGTCCGCCTTGCCCGGTCCCTCGCGGGTCACCAGCAAGCCGTCGTCCAGGTCGTAGGTCAGATGCCACCCCGCCAGACGGGTCCGGCCGTCCTCGTCGAGTGCGAGGATCAACTCCCCGGCGAGCCAGTGGCTCTCCTTCTCCTGCCAGGCCGGGATGCACAGCTCCTCCAGCTCGGCGAGGGCCCGGCATTCGGTGTCGGGGAAGGAGAAGTGGTAGGGCAGCCGCAGTCCGCTCGCGGCAGCGGCACGGGCGGCGCGCGCGGACGGTACGGCGTCGGTGGGCAGTTCGAGACCGCCGAACCCCCTGTCGAGCCACGGCAGGGTGCACAGGGTGCCGTCGCTCCGGCGCATCACGACCAGGACCTCCAGGCTCTCCCGGCTGTCCCGGACCTGAGCGCGTCCGGCCCTGCTGTCATCCGCGTCCCCGACCCCCGCGCCGATCCAGCCGATGAGAGGCCGGCCGGCCTTGCGCACCTCGTCCAGCCGGAAGACCTCCGCCTTCTGCCGCTGCCCGGCACGGGCGTCGTCGTGGCTGGCCCGCGCGGGGGCGACGGTCCGCTCCCAGTGCGGCGGGCAGGGCTCGTCGTCCCCGTACGCCCGCTGGACGAGCGGGCTGATGTCCTCCGGGAGCCGTACCGGTCGGCCCGGTTCCCCGTTCTCCCCGAGGTGTGGGGCGAGGACAGCCAGGGTCCGCAGCAGGGGGTACGGACCGTAGACCGTGCGCGAGCCCTTGACGGGCGTGGGGGCGGGTTCCGTCCGCCAGTCGACTCCGGTCACCAGGCAGCGGGGCTGCCGCAGGCGTGGCGGGCGTTCGCGAGGGTGGCGGTGCAGTCGTCCCATGCGCTGGAGCAGCAGGTCGACGGGGCACAGGTCGGTGACCAGGAGGTCGAAATCGACGTCCAGGGACTGCTCGGCCACCTGGCTCGCGACCACGATGTGGGTGCCCCGGGGACGGTGTCGTGATGTGCCGTCGCGACCCGGTGGCCCGAATCGGTCGAGCAGGGAGGCGTCCTTGCGGGCCCGGTCGACATCGACGAAACGGGCGTGCGCGACGGTGACGTGCTCGGCGCCGAACCTCGCCCTGAGTGCGGCGGCCGTGTCGGTCACCCGGTCAACCGTATTCCGTACGACCAACGCGCATCCGCCGTCAGTCAGTTCCTGTACCAGACGATCCGCCAGTACGGTGTCGTCGTCCGCCAGACGCTCCACCACCACGTCCGTCCGGCGTCCGGAGGCAGCGGGCGAGACCGTCACCGGCTCCGTGCCATGAGTGACGGCGGTCAGGAGTGGGTACTCCTGGACACCGCCGGGCGCATCGGCGCTCGCTCCCGTGTACGCCTCCGCCAGTTCCTGCCGCCGACCTGCCGGAAGTGTCGCCGACAGCACCACGACGGGAACGCGGTACGACCCCAGCCACGACAGCACCCGGTCGAGATAGGTGTTCATGTAGGCGTCGTAGGCGTGCACCTCGTCGATGACGACGACCTTGCCCGCCATGGCCAGGTGCCGCAGCGCAAGGTGCCTGCTCTTGAGACCGGTCATCAGCAACTGGTCGATCGTCCCGACGGCGAAGGAGGCGAGCAGCCCCTTCTTGCGTCCCCGCAGCCACTGGTGCGCGACGAGTTCGGCGGAGGCGGCTTGGGCGGCGCCCGCGGGGCGTTCGTCGTCGCCGTACGCGTCCACGGCGGCGATCGTCCGGCGGCTGTCGCGCATCAGGGCGGCGTAGTCGTCCTGGAGCGCTGCCTTCGCGTGGGCGAGGAGGACCGAATGCTGCTGCGGCGGGATGTCCGGCGCTGTCGGCGAGGTGACGGGCGGGGTGCCGCCCGGGGTGACCGATGGGACGGCCGGTGTCCCGCTCGGGCCGGTGAGCGGCAGCCGGTCGAGCCAGTGCAGCAGCCTCGGGAACATGGCGTTGCTGGTCGCCATCGTCGGCAGGGCCACGTAGCAGCCGCCCGCTCCCGATCGTGCCGCGAACACCTCCGCCACCGCGAGGGCGGCCTCGGTCTTTCCCTCCCCCATGGGGGCCTCGATGATCAGCATCCCGGGCTGAGCCATGTTCCGGGCCAGGGCGAGGGCCTGCTTCTGCACCGGCCGGACCACGGCACCGGGCGGCAGCTCGAAGCGCGCGGCGAACAGTTCTGCCGCGGGTGCGGTCGGCTCCGCCGGTGCCCACGGTGAGGGCAGGCGCAGTCCCTGCCACGCCGCGGACACCCGCTCGGCGTCGCTGCGGGGACGCTCCTCGGGGAAGTACGGGAACAGATCCGGGTTGCTGGCGATCCAGTCGCACACGATGACGACCGCGGTCAGCAGCACCTGGACCGGCTGCGGCAGTCTCACTCCGCGCCAGTGGGCGAGCCTGTCCTCGACCTCGAAGGCGCGGGCGCACGCGTCCAGCAGTTCGTTCTGCACCCGCTGCCAGACGGCCGCCGCCGGTCCCGGGGTCCGCAGCAGTTCGGGATGCGCGTCGAGATTGTGGAGCTGCACGTGATCCGGAGGTACGCCGTGATGACCGCCGGCCACCACGGCGAACTGCGCGGAGGCGCGGCGGGTCCAGCCGTGCCGTTCCTCCAGCCACTCCTGAAGAAGAACCTGTCCGGCCAGCCCGTGCGGGGCCATCCGGCGGTCGTCGCCGAACTGCTTGCGGGTACGCATACCGAGACCGGCACCGCTCATCGCATGTGCCAGATCATCTACTTGGCAGGCGAAGGCGGGGGTGGCTTTGCCGATGTCGTGGGTTCCCGCGAGCCATACGCACAGCCGCCGCCCGTCGCATTCGCCCTCGGGGAGCGGGTCTCCGATCAACTCCTTTACGTTGCGCGGAATCCAGTGGTCCCACAGCAGCCCGGCGACAGCGGCACTGTCCCCCATATGCCGCCACAAGGGCAGCCACTTCTCGGTGTCCCGGTCGTGCTTGGCCCAGACGGTGCGGGCCGCGCCGACCACAAGGCCACCTAGGTTTTCGGGCTGGTTCTCTCCGTCACGCACGGCAGTTATTCAACAGGAACAAGAGTGTTCGACAGACTCGATGTGAAGTGATCGATCGATATTTATCCATCTCAATCAATTTCTGTCATGACGCGAAAGCGGGTCGAACTCTTCGCGGTCGCCGGGGCAGTGCGCCTTGACGCCGTGCGGTAGATCACGGTTGGTTGTCACGCTCGCGATCTGAGCGATGCGGCGGTTGCGGCGATGCCGTGGAGTCTCGGGCCGGGTTGCCGGCCCGCTCGACCATGATCAAGGCGCTCCATGGTGGCAGCACAGTTCCGGGGGAATCTGCGTAAGATGCCAGGCGTATTGCTTCCCGCACTTGCGGGACACTTCGCCCGGGCGGGAATCCATGCGTGCCGTCAAGAGATGACGAGTGCGGATGATGGCGCGGTGCGAAAATTGGGTTTATCGTTCCGGATACCTCCGGATGCCCCCTTGGGAAGCGTCACGTGACATCCGACGCGACATCCGCTCCCCGCGCCTGCGGGGATTACGTTCCTATTCCCTGCAATCCTTCCCCTTCAGGAACTTGGGAAGCGTTACGTGTCCCTCGGCGTTTCGCCTCACTTGTCACCCGCGCAGTGCAGTACGGTCGCTCTGCGCAAGAGCAGGTCGCCGCTCATCCCCGGACCGCACCCCTGTGCGACAGGAGCATCGAATGGGAAATGAAAATAAGAGTTTCACTGAAGGTGTGTTCTTCGCGGGAAGTGGGAGGCCGCCAGGAGATGCCGTCCGTCGAACGGGAACCCGTAGTCGGATTCCCCATGTGCTGAGCCGTCCCGCCTATCTCCTGGTCTGCGCGGCAGCCATCCCTTTCGGCATCGTCGTCAGCTTCACGCTCATCGCGGTCGTGGCAATTGGCCGCGCTGATTCGGCTTCGATCCCTGACGTGCTACGAGCGATCGCCGCGTTGGCGGGCGTCCTGCTGCGGCACCCTACGGAGTAGGTTGCAAGGACTGGCCTGTGACCTCCCGCCACAACCAGCGTCAGGGGCTCGATGCCGAGAGGCAGGTCCGCCCGAGCCTGTGCAGGCGTAAAGGAATTCCCGGGCTGGAGTCCGACCGGGCCCACTGCGGCACTGTGCCCCCGGGGCACGCGTTCTGGCCTCTCGGCTTCTTTCCATGTGCCCGTAGCGTGCCCATAGGGGCGGGCAGCCACGGTGAGTGGTGGTGTCGTCCGGACCTTGCGACCATCCGAGCAACGCCGTCCGCGCACGTCTGAGCGATGCAGCTCGCAAAGCGCCGTCGCTTCCCAAGCTGAGAGCGCGAGTTCGATTCTCGTCACCCGCTCCATAGTGAAGGCCCAGGTCAGAGACCCGGGCCTTTTTGCTGTGTAGGTGTGATCAGTGGTCGCGTGCCAGATTCGTGCCAGAACGCTGATTGTCTGGAGCGAGGGTGTCGTCGTCTGGCACGGCGGCAGCTCCCTGCACTTGCTTCTCCGTCTCCGCCTTCTGACGTGCCTTGCGAACGGTCGCGTCGAGTCCGGCAGCGACTTCCTGCTGTCGGTCGTCGTCGGAGTGCTGATAGATCAGCGCGGCCTTCTCGGAGGACTGGCCGGCGCGCACCATCGTGTCCTTGAGGGTGGCGCCGGAACGCGTCGAGAGAGTGTGGCCGGTGTGACGAAGGTCGTAGAAGCGGAAGCCCTCGGGGACGTCGACGACGGTTCGGGCCTTGCGCCACTTCCGGCCGAAGGAGCTGCGACGGAACGGAGCGCCCTTCTCACCGAGGAACACGAGCCCGCCGGGCCCCTTGCCCGCGAACAGTTCCATATGGATGCGCAGCTCCGGGCGGAGGAATGCCGGGAGGTGGACGGTCCTTGTCCCTGCCTCGGTTTTGGTGTCTCCGGGGGCACGACGACCGTTCGTACGCTCGGGTTCGGCAACACGAACCGTGATCTTCAGCGTGTCGACATCGATGTCCCGGCGGCGAAGTCCTGCCAGCTCTTCGGGCCGGAGAGGCCCGTACGCGCCGAGGTAGACCATGAGCCGCCAGCGAGGGCCGAGCTGATCGGCGAGGGCGTCGACCTGGGCGACGGTGGCGATACGACGTTCGGCCGCCTTCTCCGTCCCAGCGCCCTTGATCCGGCACGGGTTGCGCTTGATCAGGTCGTCATCGACGGCCGTCTCCAGGATGCTTTCGAGGAGCCGGTACGCCTTGGCGGTCGTCGTCCTGGCCTTCGTCGTCCGAAGACGCTCGGCACGCCACTCGCGGACGAGGGTGCTGCGATCTCGTCCAGGTCGGATTCGCCGAAGGTAGGCAAGATGTGGTCGGTGAGGAGGTAGTTGTACAGGTCTTTGCTGAGGGGCGCCAGTTCCCGTTCCTCCACCCACTTCTCGGCGTAGACACGGAAGTTCACGGAGCCCGCTTCCGGGTCGCGCCACTCACCGCGCCGGATCTCGGTCTGCTTCTCGGCGAGCCAGTCGTCAGCGTCCGCTGTCGTGGCGAAGGTCTCCGGTGCGGGACGCATGACACCGTCCGGCCCCGGATAGCGCGCCTGATAGCGGCCGGACGGGAGCCGTCTGATCGCACCGAAGCGGCGTCGTCTGCCCTTGTTGTTGGCCATCAGGCAGCAGCCCTCCCATGGCGTGTGCGCGGACGCCTCAGCGGCTGCACGGTGCGGGACTGGACGAACTCGTCCATCAAGATCGCCCTTCCGGCGACCCTGACCGGCATCTACAAGAACATGACGGGCCTGATCGTCTCCCTGATCGTCTCCCTGGTCTTCCGCTGCGAGGCCGCCGACGGCACGCCCACCACCGGTGACGAGACCCGCGCACTGCGCTGGGTCACCCGCGAGGAAGTCACCGAGCTTGCCGACGAGGCGTACGCGGTCCGCGTGACAGACGCGCTGGACGCGACATCCCCGCCGGCCGTCCGCGCCCACGACGGGGTGAAACTCATCTAGCCCGAACCCGCTGCACATGGCGGCCTACCAGCATGAAGGAACTTGTATGCACGAGTAGTGCGAGGGTCTGGGGACTCAGCTGCCCAGGATTCCCCGAAGAGGTCAGCCCCGCCGCTGGACCCGCGACATCCTGCGCAGCTCACCCCTGGCAGACGACGCCGAACTGATCGTGAGCGAGCTGAGCGCGAACGCCATCCTCCATACGGCCAGCGGCCAGGAGCACGGCGGCTTCCACCTGGCCGTTGCGGTGTCGAAGCAGATCGTCGCGGTGTCGGTGACGGACGACGGGGGAACGAGAACGGCCCCCAAGGTCGAGCACCAGGACGACGACGCGGAACACGGCCGGGGCCTGGACATGGTCAGCGCACTCGCCCACCGGGTCGTCGTCCGCCACAGCGAACACGGCCACACCGTCACTGCGGAACTCTTCACGGAGCCTGAAGCGCCTGAAGCAGCGGAGGACTCGTGCTGATCACGAAATCGGAGCGCGGCTTCTGGTGCGAGTGCTGGACCGAGGACCTCACGACGGACGCACGTCCCGCACTCCGGGCATCCTTCGACGCATACACGGCACCGGAGGCGGACAGGTGGGTAGCGGTCGCACTGCGCACGATCTCACCGGCCCTGGACCCGGACGCCTCCTACGAGGTGTGGGAGTGGCTCTACCACGGCCGCATAGACACACGCACGGCCCTACTCCTAGAACAACCCTGCACGGTCACAGTCACCAACGCCACCACACGCATCACCTGGACCATCCGACCCGTGACCTTCCTGCCCCTCGCACACCGCCCAGACGTCGAACTCCCACCCTGCGCACACGATTTCAAGCCCCCCACGCCCAGGTGAGTTACAACTTTCTCTACTGGTTCAAGGCGGCTCGCTCCGCTCCCCGCACGCGGCACGGCCCCCGGCCGGTCCTGCGCTCCTGTCTCCGCCCCGCTCCAGCCCGGCCGACGCCCGTGCCGCGCATACAGCAATCAGCCACCTGACGCCAGAGAAGGGGTACGTCGTGGCTGGGGCGGCCGGCTCCACGGCTTTACGGAGCCACTTTGGCGCGAGCCTCGAAGATCATGGCCCCAACATCGTGCTTTACCGGGCAGATCCACTACCTGCCCGACGCGCCGGAAGCTTACGGGGCCATGATCACTCGCGCCAAAGCAGCGCCACCCCAAAGCCGCTCCGCCGACCACCTTGCGCAGCTTGCAAATCAGAAAAGGCGACCTATCTGTTCCGGCATGCTGGCCTCTGCATGGTGTGCGTCACCCAGCTCAAAGGCCCGCACATGATCCATGAGGCACTGACCGATCACTTCTCCAAGACGGACGGGAACAGCATTCCCAATCATCCGTCCCAGGCGACTGAAGGTGACCTGCTCGCCTCTCTTGAGGAACTTGTAATTCCGGGGAAAGGTTTGCAACATCGCCGCTTCCCGGAGAGAGATTGCACGATCCTGCACAGGGTGCCCGAAGCGCCCGTTTCCGTACCCAAAGCACTGAGTGGTAATGGTAGGAGCTGGTGCATCCCACTCCATGCGTCCGTAAACGCTAGGGTAGGTCGATCCCGTCTCTTTCCGATGGCATTCTGCAATCAGTTCAGGATCCCAATCACGCCACGTGCCGCCAGGCCGAGAAGCCCTTATGCGCTTCATGTTGATTTCACTCAGAGATGAAGCAGTATGAAGCGGATCTCTGGAATGCTGACCCCCAGCCGGAATCACTGGCAGCTTACCGATCTCCTCGCGAACCGTACGCGGTGAATTAACGAACTGTGGCGTTAGGTCCAAACCGTGACTGCCGAGCTTCGAGGCCAAAAGAACGAGCCTCTTGCGCGCCTGCGGGATACCCAATTTCACGCATTCGACCTTTGCCCAACTCACAGAGTAGCCCTTCAGAGATTCGAGAAACTCTGAAAACACTTCATGGTCCGCCAATTGGACCACGTTCTCCATTGTGACAAGATCGGGTTGAAGTTCGGCTACGAGGGAGCCGAAATTTTGAACCAGCCGCCAATCCATTCCACGCTTCTTGCTCCGCCCACTTTGACTGTAGGTGGAAAACGGCTGACACGGAGCGCAGCCTGCGAGGAGCGAGTATCTACCCGTGGAGAGGTACGGCTCAAGATCACTAGCCTTGAGATCCTTAACGTCGCGCTCGATAAAGGGCGCCGAATTGTTGGCCTCGAACGGATAACGGCAATGCGGATCCAGGTCGACGCCTGCCGTAACATTGATATCGCTTCGCACCAGACCGTGAGTGAGTCCCCCGACACCACAAAAAAGATCAACAGCTGAAATGTTGGGAGGATCTTCACTCATGCCGTACCACCGCTGGGCCTACTATCTGGTCGGAGAAAATTGTAAGAATCGATGTACTGCTTAAAGCATGCAATCACTTCACGTAGGTACGCCTCTACGCATTGTGCCGTCTCGCGCAACTCGCGTACCACCACGCCATCCGCGCAGTCGACGAAGGAGATCGAACCGTGCGCTAGGCCGTTCCTCCGGCTCTTCACCAACTGAAGCGGCCCCAGTCCGTCACGCCGCTTCCGCTTGACACTGGCTTGTGTCGTTACGGTTAGCGCCAAGGGACAGCCCAACCGCTCGGCCATCTTGTAGATTACCTCATCATCCCAATTACCTCCGCCACCCATTTCTATGATAAATGGCTTGATGGGAAGTTGCTGCACAATATGCGTGCTCATCTCAAGTGCGTGCTTAAGCCGACTAGGCGCAGACATATCGGCGTGTGTACGGGCGGTTGACCTAACCCATTCCTGCAAGAGGTGATCGTTGAGCTGGTGGGGCTGCCACGTCTCTCCCGCCGATGTAGCTTCAGCTAGCTTGTTTACGCATCTCGCCATAGTGGCTTCAACGAGGTTGTAGAGCTGGAGGTAAACACTAGAGTAGAGAATGCGTTGCTGCTGAGCCGTGATCCGGTAATCCGATACGGCAATGCGAGGAATTCCGCTCTGAGTAGCCTCTTCGACTTTTTCGAGAAGATCGATATAGGAATCAACCTCACTAAATCGCTCCTCGAAGAAGGGAAAGAGGTCCGTGGTACTCACGCTGCCACCAACTTCTCGCGAACAAACTTGATTCGCCCCTCCAGACGTGAGCGCGCGTTCGCCCCGTCAGATCCCGTGATTTTTACGAAACCCTCCCCCGTGAGCCACTCGTCGACATTGAACCTTTCACGTCCAAAGTCCTTAATCTCAGGACGTTCCTGCATTGCCGTATACGATCCGAGAATAATGGATTCGTATCGTGTGCGAGGTGTCGCCCTGCCGCTAGAAGACCTCCGGAATCCGTAGGGAAAAACCCTATCGACGAACTCCAGTGCCTCTCGGAAACGGCGCGCGTAAGAGATCGAAAGAGTCGAGTCAGTAGCGAAGGCCAAGTTCATTTTTTTCGCATACGCGAACATGAAGTCTGCCGGGCGATCCTTATATTCATCGAGCCCGTCTCCGTAGGCGAAGAACCGCGTCACCAACTCGTCATATCCGCGCTCATCTTTCTGCTTCTTACTCATCGGAGCCAGAGAGTGAAGGAGCGGGGAATCTGCAAGTTCGATTACCAGGTCCAGGAACGGGCCAGCCAGCGCCCCTCGCCTTACCTCAGCCTTATTTGCGATTTTACTCCCGGTGTTGATGCGCTCAAACATGTCAAGGCGAGCAGCTTCGTCGGCATGCTCGTTTAGAACAATTCCCCTAATCGACTTGTTCTTGATTTTCCTCTGTCGAGATTCAGGAAGATCTGAAAACCTGAAGCCAGAAATATGCGAGAGCTGGTCCAGCTCCCCGAGGCGAAAGTCACCCAGGATGAATTCCTCCAGGGTGCGCAGTCGCTGAGAACCGTCGACGACTTCCAGTTTTCCAGTGTCTTCCATCTCGTAGAAGAAGACGAACGGGATGGGCAATCCCATGATTACAGACTCGATGAACTTTGACTTCCGCTCAGGCTCCCACGTAAATTCTCGCTGATAGTGAGGTACGAAGTATTCGTTCGCCCGCATCTTGTTAGCAAGGATTTCGACTGTGTACTCAGTGATGTAAAAGTCGATGCGCTTAGATTGTTCAACAATCTGTTGCTCAGCAGCAGCTTGCTCATCCAGGCCGATCAAGAGGTCACCGCTCGTCATCCGTCCCCACCTACGCTCTCCGCCAAGTCCAATGGCTGACCTGATACACGATCATGCCACGCTCTGTCCAGATGTTTCTAAGGTCCGCTCACTCCTCTGGACATAGCACCTGCCGTGTCAGGCGCCCAGCGCCGTCACCACAACGGGCACCCTCTGGCGGACATTGACTCCGGGCACGCCCGCACCCGCTGAGGTGGGCATCGTTTCCGGCTCCAGGACGCTGGGGAACGCAGGTGCTCCGCCGACAAACGTCGCTCACAGTCGGCCATCACGGCTCCCTCTAGCTCGGCAGCTGGCAGGCGCGCGCCGTCACTGACAGCGCGAATGAGTCCCCCGGCTCAAGTACGTGCGCTTCGCGCTTCGGGTCACAGAGGCTCCGTACTCAAAATGTCGCCGCCACGCTTCCGCCAGCGCAACTTCTCTCGTCGATGACACGGCAGCGTGGCCAAGGCCGGTGGGGGTGCGACGAGGCACACGCGTGCGCGATCGGTCGACGCACCCGCCGTCGTGGCTGACTGTCGTCGGCTGAGGATCAGGCACTCTCGGCGCAGCTCCGCCAAGTGACGTACGAGGCAAAAGCCCGTGCCATTCGCGTGCCAGATCCTGCGGGGCATCACGGGGAATAGCGGGGATTGGCCACAGGTGGGAGCAGGACCCCATCACTGCCCCGCCGCAGGTCAGCCCGGCAACCACGGCCAAGAAACCCAAGCTTCCCAAGCTGAGAGCGCGAGTTCGATTCTCGTCACCCGCTCCAAAGAGTAGTCCCAGGTCAGCGGCCTGGGGCTACTTTTGCTCTACCGGTCTTCCAGTGTCTGTCGCTCCACCACACACTCGAAGATTGGGCACGCCGTGGGCACGAGTGCTTGGTTGAGGCGAGCGGGCGTCTGCTCCTCATCGCAGCGTGTACGCTGACCTGCTGTTTTCGCGGCCACGTTTGGGTAGGCTACGGCGCCGCGTTGCCCTGATCACCACTTGCCGGCATCCGCAGCGTGTGATCACCGAAGTCGGCAACCAGGTCCAACCTGCCGCCGAGCGCCTCGACGTAACGTGCGATGACATCGAGAGTGGCTACCTCGCCATGTTCGATCTGGGATACCCGAGCGATGCTCACACCCATGCCGGCAGCCACGTCCTTCTGGGCCAACCTGTACTGCTTGCGCGCCTCGGCGAGTTGATGCCCACGAGCTTCCGCCAGCAGACGACGCGAACCAGCTTCCACCTCAGCGGGATCCACACCGGCCGAGTACAGCTCCTGCTCCAGGGTCTCCCAGTCCTGCGGGGCCTTCTTGGGCATGTCTACTCCTCAGTCCTCCGTGTCACCGGCGTAGTCGCGATAGAGCTGTTCAGCCAGAGGAATGTTGTCGCGGTACCAACGATCCCAGTTTCCCGCCTTGTCGCCGCCGAGGAGCAGGAGGGCCGAACGAGTCGGATCAAAGGCGAAGACAATCCGAATCTCGGACCGGCCACCCGATACCGGTCTCAGCTCCTTGAGGTGGTGCAGGTCCGATCCCTTCAGCCGGTCCACAAGAGGACGGCCCAGAGTTGGACCAGCGTCACGCAGCGCGGCAACGGCCTGGGCAACCTGGGAGGCAGAACCGAGGTGCTCCTTGATCAGCTACCGGGACCACTCCGCGTACTCATCGGTGACCTTGATCGCCCAACTCAAGACGACTCCCTTCGACACCAGCAGGAAGAGTTTGAAAATTTCCTTAAATGGCAGCAAGTTGACTGTTCCAGCACTGATGCCGCCAGCATGACTCCCTCATGGACCACCGCCCCCGGGGGAGGTCTCGAATCTCTCACCACACGAAGAAGCTCACGCCACGTGTGAACAAGGGCACCCACATCCAGCAGGAGTTCTCGCACCTGGCGGAGCAGCACGCGCATCACGAACAGTCCCACGGCGGCGCTCCATCCCACGGTGATCCACCCCATCAGGCTGCCTCCTCACCTCGGGCAACAGGGTCCTCGCCAGTAAGGCTGAGGTCCTTACCTGGAGAGGTACATCTCTCGATCTTGAGTCGCGGTATCGTGCCGCGCCCACCGCCTTGGGCACCAGGCTGCCCGACATGGAGATCAAAGTCTGCAGCGTAGAACCGGCATTTTGTGATCTTGCAAACCAGGGTGGGGGACCTGCGTCCATGTGCAGTCGCGGCGCCCCCTCTGTCGACCTACACGTCGACGAGCCCCTAGCACGGAGAAGGCAACCCAGGCACGGCACTCGTCCACCTCACGCCGTCGTGCCCAGGTGTGCCCTTCAAAGCGGAGAACCACGGTCAACAGTGGAGCCGCCAAGCACTCACGCCTGCGGTGACACGACGAATCTATGCAGGTCAGCGATCATGTGGATGCCCAAGCACCGTCGCTTCCCAAGCTGAGAGCGCGAGTTCGATTCTCGTCACCCGTTCTTCATAACGCCCCAGGTCAGCGACTTGGGGCCTGCCTGCTGATGAGCCGTCGCTGCGTTTCGCGGGCGTCCCGCCGTCGACAAGTGGGCACGCGGAGGGCGCGAGTTTCTTGAGGCGGCAAGCCGCCCCCATCGCAGCACGGCGCTGAACTGCTCTTTGACGTAGCTGAGCGAGAGGTTCGCACGGTCCGAGCCCTCAGCCCGCCGTTCCCGGACAACACCGGACACCACCTTCTACGAGCCAAGAACCCCCTCCGTCACCCTCGCCACATGACCATCCCAAACCACTACACACTCGGCACCCCATCCTTGACGAAGGACATAGAGACACCCCCCCCGACCACCAGGCCGCAGGGTCGTATATATTTGATGGGTATCTGTATACCTAAGGAGGTATCGATCGATGACCCGCACCGTGATCGACCTAGACGACCAGCTCGTCGCAGACGTGGCCAAGGCCCTGGGCACCCTCACCAAGAAGGAGACGGTGAACACCGCACTGCGCGAGGTACTGGAGAATCGGCGGCGCGCTCTGGCGCTCACCCGCCTGCGGGCGGCGGCGGACGAGGGTGGCTTCGACTTGAGCTTGTTCGAGGACAAGGAAAGCTACCGTCGGTGAACGCGGCACAGTTCCTGATCGCCACCAGCGCCCTCGCCCGCCTGCTCCGCGGTGACGCCGAGCAGTACGGCTGGGACCAGGCGGCGGCGGTCGGACTCATCGCCACCTGCCCCATCACTGAGCTGGAGTTCTTCTTCAGCGCGCGCTCGGCCGCCGACCGCGCCCAAGGCGTCGAGAACATGCGGTTGCTCTTCGGCTGGGTACCGGTCGACGACCGCGCCTACGACCGCGCGTGGCAGGTCCAAGAACTCCTCACCCAACGCGGACAGCACCGCAGCGCCGGACCGGTGGACCTCATCGTGGCCGCCACCGCCGAGCTGCAAGGACTGACGCTCCTGCACCGCGACCGGGACTTCGAATGCATCGCCGCCGTCACCGGGCAGGCCCTGCAGTGGTACGGCCCCGAAACAGGCAAGTAAGTCAGAAGCGAGCACCCCGCCAAGGGGCTGCGCACGGGCGACGCACATCGCGTGCGTCGGGTATGCGGACCAGCCGGGCCAAGCGCAGAGCCTGTTCTCGGGCACTCACACCAGCCGCACTTCGAAGCCGCGCCCACAGCATGCCCACAAGTGCGGTCAGCCACAGCCAAAGACGGTGTGACCGGAGCTACGCGACTTCCTCGACGCGGTGCGTCCCCGCAGGTCGCCCCTCTTGCGGCCACCCAAGCGCCGTCGCCCTTCCCAAGCTGAGAGCGCGAGTTCGATTCTCGTCACCCGCTCCATGATGAACCCCCAGGTCCTTGGCCCGGGGGTTCTTTGTTGTCTAGTCCAATTCAGAGGTGGCATGTCCTCCGTGTGTCCAATGCGCACACGGGGTACCCCTTCCGGACCCACAAGCAGCATTGCGGGGATCACCGACGCCGGGCGTCTCGGATCACGCAGGATCAGGCGGGTTCCCCGAAACCGACCAAGAGCCGGAGCCTCTTGACCTCTGCCAGGAGGCCACTTTCGGTCATTGTGCCCTCACATCATCCTCGCACCCACTTTGCGCCGGTTTGTGGGGTGGCGACGCTCTCGTCCACCGAGGACGATTCTCCTCTGTGCTGGTCACGGACCGTCGTCGTGGCCGGCGCTTGGAGATACGGAGAGTGGCAATTTGGCATACACCGAGGACCAGTCGGTGTTCTCAGTGCCCGCGGTGCCCTTGGGGGCGACGGGCGACGGGCGAGAGGTGATTGATCAGCGGGTCTACACGGAGGGCATCACCCGTCGGCTTAGTGCTGCCGCCTTCGCCCGGAGTGACTGGCTGAGCGCGCTTCGCGCTGTACTGGCGCAGTGGTGGACGCAGTTGAAGGCCGCGGTGAGGGAGCGTCTTCGGTGGCTCTTCCCCGTGCGGCAGGCCGACGAGGCCATCGATTCGGCGGAGGCCGCGCCCCCCGCCGTGGTGCTGGGTGAGGACTATGCCGTCTGGGTCCGCCGCCGGATCAAGCGGCAGACGCGGCCGGTGCCGGTCTACGGCTTTCACCAGGAACCGGTGGTACACGCGTGCGACAGGGCGATCCGGCACATGCGCAGACGCCGGAGCGCCGTCATCGCCGTGGTCGCGGTCATCGTCTGGCAGGCCGGCGCTGGCGGCCTCACCCTGGGCTGGGCGGCTCTGTCGTCGCTCGCGGGGCTCTGGGGCGTCCACCTGGTGGAACGCTACGTCGCCCAGAGCCGCCTCAACGCACTGCTGGCCGGAGAGCTGCCCGCGCCCCCGACCACGGTTCAGGCCCACGCACTGCCGTACGTCTTCGAGCGCCGCCCCACCACCCCCGACCGGCACCGGTTCATCGGCGCGGGCCTCCAGGCATGGCACGAGGCCGTCATCGGCATCGACGTCGAGTCCGCGCCCGAGAATCAGGACGACGACGACCACGACGCCGATCCGCTGCGGGGCACCGGCTCGCCAGGGCTGCGATCCGATCGCCCCGATCTGACCGAGGTCGCCAGGGCAGTGCTGGAGGCGCTGGAGAAGCACAGCAAGCCGGTGGCCCGTAAGCCGATGAAGCACTTCACCTCGGACCAACTGCACTCCTACATCGCCCGGCGCCTGACTGACCCGGCGCCCTCCCACCACCGCGATCACCCGAAGCTGCGTGTCCAGGTCGTCGGGATCTCGGGCATTCACCACAGGCGCTGGGACCAGATCGACGACGAGACCTGGCGGAGCCTGCACTCCCTCGCCGTGGACAAGGCCGGCGCCAGGCCCGCCGGCGAAATCGCCCGCCGCTACATCTGGGCGCGCGTCACCGCGTGGAACGGCGACCTGATCGCCGCGATCCTCGTCCACTTCGCCTACGAGGGCGGCTTCCTGCGCGTCACCGTCCGCCCGCACATCATGGGCCCCCTCAACCCCGCGGTCGCGGGTCTCGGCCCCGCCAACCCACGCACATGGACATGGCTGGGCCGGGCAGCGTTCAACGCCCTGGCCGACGTCTGCGTCGGCCTCCACCGGCTCATACGCCACGAGGCCCGGGTCCGCCCCGAACTCGACCCCGGCAGCGGACCGGTCAGCCTCCGCGAGGTCTACAGCGTCCGCCGGCTCGACGACATGCACACCCACGACGACGCCCGCTACTACGTGCAGATGATGCAGCGCCGGGTCTTCGACTCCACCGAGATCTTCCTCCGCGACCACAACGTCGACATCGCCGCCTACCGCCAGCAGTCCACCGCCATCTACAACTTCGGCGTCATGAACGGCGGCAACATGACCGGCCCAGTCCAGGCCGCGCCCTTCTCGGCCGACGCCTCCATGACCAACTGACCCGCCCGCTCACCCACTCACCCGCTCATCCGCCAGGAGCCACGCATGCCCATCCGCCGACAGCCCGACCCCACCCCGAGCGGCCCCAACTTCGGGATCATCAACTCCGGCCATCTGACCGGCCCGGCCCAAGCCGCACCCTTCTCGCACAACGCCACCCAGAACAACAACACCACCAACGAGGCCCTCGACCGGGCACACGAGAGCATTGACGACCTGCGGCGCCGCCTGGAAGCGCTACGCGGCCGGCACCCCGACGTGGACGCCGCACTGCGCGACCTCGACATGATCGCCCCACAGCTGGACGACCCCGAACGCGATCCGCGCACCCTGCGCTACATCCTCCGAAACCTCGTCGAACGAAGCGGAGGCATCCCGGGCCTCCTCGCCGCGGCCCAACTCGTCCAGTCCACGGTCCTGGCACTGCTGCCTGCCGCCTAACATCCCCGCACCCCCGCACCCCCGCACCTCAGACCAGCAGCGCGTGTGAAAGGAACAGGGTGAACAGATCAGTACCCTGGCAAGAGCGTCTCTCCGCCGGCACGGAAGCCGTCCAGGACGACGTGATCGGGTGGTACCAGCGTACAAAGGAAGGGAAAGCGTACGTACCCGCCATGATCTGGGGCACGCTTCAGACCGAGGCATACGCCACCGTGATCCTGAAGCAGGTCGTCGCCTTTCACGGCACTCCCGATGACGTCGCGGCGGGAGTCGCCAAGCGGATGGAACGGCAGCAGGTCCTGCACGACGGCGAGCACCATTACGACGTCATCCTCGGCGAACAGGCCCTCTATACGAACATCGGCGGCCCCGAGGTCATGCGGGGGCAGATCGACCGACTGCTGCGTGACGTCGAACTGCCCTCCCTCGCACTGGGCATCATCCCCACCGCGGCGAGACTGGCCATCTTCCCGGCACCAGCCTTCGGAATCTACGGCGAGGGCGACACCGTCAGCCTGGAGTTGGTCTCCTCCGGGCTGCACATCACGGACGAGGCGGAAGTCGCCCTCCACCACAAGGTGTTCGACCTTCTGCGCGCGGGGGCCGAGTACGGGGATGCGGCCAGGCACATCCTGGGCAGGGCCCGAACCTTCTGGGCGGACACGCCGCACGACGACTGAGATCGCGGTGAAGCATGAACGGACGACCACCGGTCGGTCGCTCTCCATCGCGTCCCATGCAGTGACCCCGGATCAGCCGAACAGCGTGGAACCCAGCGGGCGTCCCTCGTCGTAGCCGGGCAGGATCAGGAACGTCGCGCTCGCGGTTGTGGTGGTGAAGGGCAGCAGCGCGTCGGAGGTGTCCATGCGGGCGAGTGTGGCCGTGAAGGTCCGCAGGTCGTTCTGGAAGCTGATGAAGAGCAGGCCGGGGGCCGGGTCGTCGATGCTGTAGGAGCGGCGGAGCATATGGCCGACGCCGACCACCGTGGGGTTCGCCCTGCGGACGTGGGCGTCCACGGGGACGAGATAGCGCCCGTCGGGTGTCTTGGCGCCGAGTCCGGGGGCCGAGTCGATGCCGCCGCCCGAGAGGGGTACGCCGCTGGCCCGGCGCCGGCCGAAGACCGCCTCCTGCTCGGCGACCGACAGGGCCGCGAACCGGGTCAGGTCGAGTTCCATGCGGCGCAGTACGGCCAGGGTGCCGTCGGCGACCTCGGAGGGGCCGGCCAGCCACAGGTCACGTTCCTGCTCGGCGGTGGTGTGCGGGCCCACGATGCCGTCGATGAAACCGAGCAGATTGCGCGGTGCGGTACGGCCCTCCGCCACCGACACCTCCGTACCCCGGCGCCCGAACTGCCGCCAGCGCTCCTGCACCCGGTCGCCGGCCTCGTCCAGGAGCGCGGCGGCGACGACCGGTACCAGCAGTGCGTCACTGGCACAGATCTGGATCAGCAGATCACCCCCGCGTGCCTGGGCGGTGATCCGCTCTCGGGAGAACGCCGGGAGGTCGGCCGCGCCGGGCAGTGTGGCACCGGCCGCCCGTACCAGCCGTGGGCCGACGCCGACGGTCACGGTCACATCGCCCGGGGACAGGCCCAGCAGCCGTGGGTCGGACCCGGCGGCGATGGCACGGATGGCCTCGCCGAGTTCGGCCAGCAACGGGCCGGGCGCCACCGTGGCACCGACGTCTGCCACCAGGGCCAGCAGATGGGGCTGGGCCGTCCCGGGAAGCGTCACGCCCGCCTGATGCCGGCCCGTCACCTCGACCGGCCTGGGCGTCCCCAACCCGGAAGGGGAAGGGGCGGGGCTGCCTGAGTCCCCATCGGCCCCTGAGCACCCGGCGAGGAGACCGGCGGCCACCGTGGCGCCGGTGATGTCGAGGAACGCGCGGCGGGACGGGGGGCGGTCGGCGCGGTGCATGATGCGTACAGTGCCACAACCGTCCCTCGCCCGCCGCTCGACCCCTGCGCCCGCCACCCAACCCCCGCCGAGCCACCGGGAGTTCGACGCCCCGAGCAGACGTCGGCACCGTGCCAGACTGGGATCATGTCTCGATTGGCTCTTCGCGTGATGACGGCTGCCCTGGGCGCACTGACACTGATCACCGGCTGTAGCGGCGGCGGTGGCGGTGATGGCGGTGACGGCAGCAGTGAAGGGCGGCGGCCCGACGGCGCTCAGGTGACCATCCGGGTGCCCGGCGACGCCCCGACGATCTCCGACGCGGTGTCCCTGGCCCAACCCGGTGACCTGGTACTGGTGGCTCCGGGGGTGTACCACGAGTCGGTGCAGATCGACACGGAGCGCATCACTCTGCGCGGCGAGTCCCGGGCCGAGGTGATCATCGACGGACAGGTGCGGCGGCCCAACGGTGTGGTCGTCACGGCGCCCGGGGTGGCCGTGGAGAACCTGACCGTGCGGAACAACACGCACAACGGGGTGCTGGTCACCGGTTCCGCGGCAGCGGTCACCGCACTGCCGGGGAGCGGCGGCTACGACACCGGCGACGAACCCGTCAGCCTCCTGGAGTCGTTCCTGGTGTCCCATGTGACCGCGACCCGCAACGGCCTCTACGGCATCTACGCGTTCTCCGCGCAGAACGGCGTCATCGAGCACTCCTACACCTCGGGCGGGGCGGACTCGGGGATCTACGTCGGCCAGTGCAGGCCGTGCCGGATCGTCGTGCGCGACAACGTCTCCGAACTCAACGCGGTCGGTTACGAGGGCACCAACGCCAGCGGTGACATGTATGTGGTCGGCAACCGTCTGGTCGGCAACCGCGTCGGACTGACCACCAACTCCGACCACCAGGAGAAACTGCTCCCGCAGCGCGATGTCGTCGTCGCGGGCAACCTGATCGCGGACAACCAGCAGGAGCTGACCCCCGAACAGGCCGACGGCGGCTGGGGCATCGGCATCGGCATCGACGGCGGCAGCGACAACCAGTTCCTCCGCAACCGGGTCAGCGGCAACACCAACGCCGGGCTGGTGATCACCGCGACCGCCGACCTGACGGCGGACGGCAACCGGATCACGGACAACACCTTCACCGGCAACGGCATCGACATCGGCTGGACGTTCCCCACCGCCACCCAGGGACAGGGCAACTGCCTGGAGGGCAACGAGCTTCGGACGACCGTGCCCGCGGGGATCGCGTCCAGCGCCGCCTGCCCGGTCACCGCCACCTCCCCTACACCCTCCGGCAGTTGGCAGGGTCCGGTGGCGCCCGCGGGCATCCCGTTCACCGAGGTGGCCGCGCCCGGCCCGCAGCCGGAGTTCCCGGAGGCCGGCACGGCCGGCGCCACCGTCGTACCGGACGTTCCGGTGCTGCCGGTCGTCGCCGATATCGCGCTGCCGTCGCCGTCGCTGCTCGCCGACAACGCACAGGTGCAGAACTCATGAGGGGCTGCTACGGCGTCGGTGTCGCTCCGGGCAGCGGCTGGACGGGGACGTACTCCTGGGTGTCGAAGTCGAAGACCACCGGCTGGGGCGCGGAGGCGATGGCGGCCTCGACCCGGTACATGGTGCCGTCCGAGCCGATCCAGTAGCGCACGGTCTGTGCGGTATCAGCGCCGCCGGTGTCGCCATCGGCATCGGCACTGGCCTCGGCCTCGGCGCGCGGCCCGTTCATGATGTCCGTCGGCCGGCCGCGCACCTCCTCCCGCCCGACCCAGGCGGCGCCGTTCTGCGGCAGCAGCGCCGCGTTGTCCGGCCGGTCGCTGCCGAGGTCGAGCGCGATGGCCAGCGCGCTGTCCAGCGTCATACCGGATGTCTGCAACGGACGGCTGACCCAGCCGGACGCGGGCGGTGCCGCCGGTGCGGCCGCCGGCGGGTCCGCCAGGGGATGGACGAGGACGGTGGTGGCCGTCCACTGGATCAGCCCGTCGCTGGACGTGTCGCGCCCGGTCCCGCGCACCACCCCGTACCCCGTGTGGGTGCGGTAGTCGATGGATCCGGTGATGACCAGCCCGCCGGTGACGTTTGGCACCGTGATCGTCACCGCCCGGCCGCCCGCCTGGTAGTTGAGGAAGCGCGTGATCGCCAGCCGGTTCACCTCGTCCGAGGTCAACGCCCTTGGCGCGGCCGGGTCATCGCCGTCGCCGAGGAGGACGAAGGCGCTGGTCGCGGCTGCCGCGAGGCAGAGGACGACGGCTGCTGCCCACCTTGGTCGCGGCCACCGGCGACGCCGCTCGGTGTCGATTCCCCGCGCCTTGACGCGCCCCGCGCTGCTGCCGCGCGCTCTGCTGCTCCACATGCTCCGCACGCGGCGCGAGCGTAACAGCTCCCGCGCGAGCGCCCCCAGTTCCCGTACGAGCGCCCCCAAACTCCACCCCCGCCGGACATGACGAGCCGTCAACTGTAGTCTCTGCGCGGAAGTTGCTGGATTTGCGTAAGCTTAGGACGAGGTAAAGGAGCGTTATGCAACTAGGTGTACTGGTGCGGATGGGCCTGTCCGGCCTGCTGGTGGTGGGGGGCGGCGCGGGCACGATCCTGACCGGCGCCGGGCAGGCCGGAGCCGCGGCCCCTGACGGCACCCTGACCGTCGAGGTACTACGGGACTTCTTCGGCACCGGCGTGATCAACACGACCATGGATGTGCCCCAGCAGGGAATGCAGGTCGATGTCATCGACCTTGAGGGCAACAGTGTCACCGGTGTCACGGATGTCACCGGAAGGGTCGTCGTGCCGCCGACGAGCGAGCTGACCGGCGGCAAGTACCGGGTCGATGTCACCGTCCCGGCGCCTTACAGCGACTATCTGGGGCCGGCGCCCGCGTCGACCGAGCCGAACCACTTCGACAGCTTCACCACGTTCGTGGACGTCTCGGACGGCAAGGACGACTCGGTGACCACCGGGGTCTGGAACCCGGCCGACTACGCGCTGCCCGACACCCGGTACTTCGTACCGATCCAGAACGGCGCGGGCGGGACGGACACCCGGGCGCTGGTGGCGTTCGGGACGGACGCCCGGGGCATCTGCCCCGATCCGGCCGCGTGCCCGGACGTCCTCAACACCCAGGACCAGGTGGGTACGACCTACGGGCTGGCCTACGACCAGTACCGCGACCAGCTGTTCCAGTCGTCGTTCGCCCGCAGGTACACCGAGTACGGGCCGGATGGCGGTGACGCGATCTACATCCAGCCCGTCGACGGGGGCACCCCGACCCTCTTCGCGACGGTGCCGGACGCCACGGAGACACCGCACGACACCGGCAATCTGATCAAGGACGCCGGGTTCACCGACGCGCCGGGCAAGGAGAGCATCGGCGGCCTGGCCCTGTCGGAGGACGGCTCGACCCTGTACGCGGTGAATCTGCTCACCCGTAGCCTGGTCAGCTTCGACGCGACGGGGCCCACGGCCTCGGCGCCCGAGGACACCGTGCCGATCCCCGACCCGGGCTGCGCGGCGGACGACGACTGGCGTCCGTTCAGCGTGGCGGCCCATGACGGCAAACTGTATGTCGGGGGTGTGTGCAGCGCCGAGAGCACACAGGACCGGGCGGACCTCAAGGCCGTCGTCGCCACCTTTGACGGCGAGGACTTCACCACCGTGCTGTCCCAGCCGCTGGACTTCGAGCGCGGGGCCGTGCTCGTCGGCCGTGAACAGTACGACCAGGCCACGCACTGGAACCCGTGGAACACCGACCTGGAGGACTGGGACAGCTTCAGCCTGGAAGGTCCGATGATCAACCCGCAGCCTGCGCTGGCGAGTATCGCCTTCGCCCGTGACGGCTCGCTGATCCTCGGCTTCCGTGACCGGTTCATGGACGTCGTGAGCTGGGGCGGCCTGGACCCGAGGCCGGGCAACGACACACCGCAGAGCGGCATGGCCGGCGGTGACATCAACATGGCCTGTGCCAGGCCCGACGGCGGCTACGACTGGGAAGGCACCGGAAGCTGCCCCGACCACGCCACCGACCCGGCCCTCGACGGGGTCCAGGCCGACAGCGTCGTCGAGTACTTCCCGGGTGACTTCTTCCCGAACGGCGGCTCCTCGACCCAGCCCGGGCCGCACCAGGAGTCCGCCCTCGGGTCGGTCGCCTACATCCCGCAGCAGCAGTGGGTCGTCAGCACCCAGATGGACCCGGCCGGCCAGGTCGTCACCAGCGGGACCGGCTACTACGACGTCGCCACCGGCCTCGGCCCCGGCAACGACCCGGTCAACAACGCGTACGAGTTCGTCGGCCCGTACCAGGGCGGGTTCGGCAAGGCCGGTGGCCTCGGCGACATCGCGTACGCCGCGGCGAACGCACCGATCCAGATCGGCAATGTGGTCTGGTACGACGGTGACCGCAACGGCCTCCAGGACCCGGGGCACGTACTGCTGCCGGGTGCGACGATCAACCTGCTGGACGCCGAGGGCGAGCAGGTCGCCACGACCACGACCGATGCCGCCGGTGAGTACTACTTCGGCGGGGTCGGCGCGGAGTACGAGCTGACGCCGGGCGCCGAGTACACCGTGCAGTTCGATGTGTGCACGGCGGACACCAGCGAGGTGCCGGGCCAGCCGGACGCCGCCGACCTGCGGTTCACACTGCCGCGCGCCGGTGACGACGAGGTTCACGACTCCAATGTGACCCCGCCGACGACCGGCCCGCTCTGCAACGGCTACGCCCCGGTCACCGCGCCGGCCGCACCCGGAGGGGTCGATCACACGATCGACGCCGGTGTGCACATCCCGGAGCCGGAATCCCCGTCCCCGACCCCGACGCCGACCCCGACGTCATCCGAATCCCCGTCCCCGACCCCGACCCCGACCGATTCCCCGACCCCGACCCAGCCGACGGCCCCGGCGCCCAATATCCCGGCACCGAACAGCCCGGGCGGCGGCGGCCTCGCCGAAACCGGTATGTCCGGCATCGGAGGCGTCCTCGCCCTCGTCGCCGTACTGCTCGGCGCGGGCACGACAGTGGTCCTCGTCAGCCGTCAGCGACGCACACGACACCACTGACATCAACTGGCATCAACTGGCGTCACTGACACACCAGTAGCACCAGTAGTACCGGAAGTACCTGGAAGTACCCGGAGACACCCGTCGGGCCGGTCATCGCACCGGCCCGACGGCCCGAACGGCGCGATCACCGGCGGCCGTTCGCCAGGGCAAGGCCCTGGACCCGGTCAGAGCCAGCCCCGGCGGACCGCTTGCAGGCCCAGCTGGAACCGGGTCTGGGCGCCCAGCAGTTCCTGGAGCCCCTGATCCGCCGTGCGATCGTCCGTTCGCTGACACCCATCTCGCGTGCGATCGCCTCGTCGGTGAGGCCCGCGCCGAGGTAGGTGAGGAGCTGCTTCGCCTCGTCCGAGGCCGCGTCGTCGGCCTGGGTGCCGGAGGTGATGGGTACGGCCATCCGCCAGAAGGTCTCGAAGTACGCCGCCAGCCCCGCCAGGAACGGGGAGTCGTGGACGACCACCGCGGCGGTTCCCGGCCCGCCGGCGCCCGGCGCCCGTACCGTCACCAGTGCCCAGCGGTCGTCGGCGATGGCGATGTTCATGGGGATGTGCGGGAACACCCTGGCCTCCTCGCCCGCCTCGACGCACCGTTGCACCATCCGCAGGGCGTTCGGGTCGCGCAGCACATGGGTCCCGTAGATCACCTGGTACCGGACGCCGCGGGCCAGCGCCTCGAAGAATCCGTCGACGATCTTGTGCCCGTCCGCGGCGAGGTTGCCGAGGGTCATCGCCCGCACGCGCTCGCGCGCTGCGAGAGCCGCGGCGGCAGCCAGCCGCAGCGTGGTGGGTCTGTCCATCGTGCTCCTTGAGAGATCCGCAGATGCAGGTGCCTCACCATGAGTTGGCGGACCAAAGCGGGTGAATGCTTTCCGCTGGCGGAAAACGGCATGGCAGGAACTCGACGGGACACGACGGGACATGACGGAGCCGCCATCGGCCGCTCATTTTCTACCCCCCGTAGTAGATTTATTTCTACACGTCGTAGTAATTTAAGGGGGTGGACGCCGACCTTCGCGCTTCTGCGCTGCCGAGCACTGCCCCCGCCACCGCCGAACCGCGTATCGCCGTACGGTTCATGGACACCCGGCATCTGCCGTACGTCGTCGGTGAGCACCTCCGCCACTTTCCCGGCGGCTTCTTCGCCCGCCTCGGGCGCGGGTTCCTGACCGCGTACACCCGCACCCACCTCACCAGCCCGCACGCCACCGGGTTCGTCGCCGAGCTGGACGGTGAACCCGTCGGCTATCTCGTCGGCGTCATCGACCCGGCACTGCACCGCCGTCACCTGCTGCGCAGTCATGGGCTCGGGCTGGCACTGCGGGGCCTGGCCGCGCTCGCCGTCCGCCCCACGGTCGCCGCCCGCTTCGTACGGACACGACTGGGCCGGTACGTACGTAAGTTGCGGCCGGGGGAAGAGGCCGTCCCCGGCCGGACGCCGGGGCCCGACCCTGTCTCCGGCATCGACATCGACACCGGCACCGGCGCCGGGACCGGCTCTCTGCATCCGCGCCCCGTCCGTGGCGCGGTCCTCTCCCATGTCGCCGTGTCCGAGCGGGCCCGCTCGCTCGGTATCGGGGGTGTGCTGATCGAGCGGTTCACCGACTTCGCCGTACTGGCCGGGTGCGACCGGATCTCACTGGTCACCGCGGCCGGTGCCGCCGGCGCCGGGCCCTACTACGAGCGGCGCGGCTGGTACCCCGACGGCGACACCCGCACCCCGGACGGCCACCGCTTCCTCCTGTACGCCAAGAGCCTGCCCGGCCCCACGCCGCCCCGCCCGCGTGGCCCCCGGCCCTGAGCCGCCACCTCGCCGGTGATGCCGGTGATGCCGGTGATGCCCTAGGGAGCCGGGGCGGTGCCGTCACCCGTCGTCGCCGACGGTGCCGCGCCGGGTCCGCCGTACGGCTTCGACGGGTATCCGGTGTCGAAGTGCATGTAGTCCGGCACATCGATGTTCTGCCAGATCCAGCCCTCGGCGATGAACGTCCGCCAGACCAGGCCGCCTTCGAGGATCTTGCCCGGGCCCTCGGTGCGCTCGCTGTACTCGGCGCCCGCCGTGGGCTGCCAGCAGGTGCAGCGCAGGTCCTGCCAGGGGTTTTCGAGGGGGTTGATGTCGACGGACCGGCCGTTGGCGTGCGGGGACTCCAGGGCAGGGGCGTTGATCTGGTCCTCGCGGCGGCAGTTGAAGGCGGCGGTGTTGTCGGCCGCCAGGCTGGCGGTGCTGTCGCCGCCGTACTCCTCCAGGGGTTTCATCTGCCGGATGGGGAACTCGGCGTCGAAGAGCGCGGTGAAGATGCGGACGAAGCTCTCGGCGGTGTCGGCGTTGACGACGAGCACCCCGCGCTGGATCTCTCCGTCGAAGTCGTAGTGGTTGATCTCGACGCGGCGGAGCTGGTCGGGGGAGGTGACGGGGCAGCCCGTCCGGACCATCCCGGCGTCCCGCATCTCCTGCCACTGGTCGTCGGGGACGGCCCGCACCACGGCGTCCGCCGAGGGCGGTGGAGGGGGCGTCGGGCTCTGGGTCCGGGTGGGGCTCTCGCTCCGGCTCGACGTCGAGCCGGTGTCCGCCGCGGCCGAGCAGGCCGTGGTGAACAGGAGCGCCGCCATCACTAGCGACGGCCCTGTGCGGGCGAAACGGATCACTGCGCTGTTCCTCGGGGGTGAAGGGACGGGCCTCGTGCCCACGAAAGTACTACAGGCAGTAGAAATTCTATAACGGGTAGGATTTCTACGAGAGAGGGGAGTTCGACCGCGGGTAGAGTCTCCCGGCGGGAGCCGGGCGCGGGAGCGCGGGCGGCGCACGACAAGGGGCGGTGCGGGGACGATGCGGCCATTCGGCGAGCTGGAAGCCGACATCATGCGGGTGCTGTGGGCGGCGCAGGACAAGGAACCCGTCACCATTCACGCCATCACCGACGCCCTCGACGCCGAAGGCCGGAACCTGGCGTACACCACCGTCATGACGGTGACCGAACGCCTGCGCACCAAGGGATGGCTGACCCGGGAGAAGGTCAGCCGCTCCTTCCGCTACCGCGCGACGCGGACCGCCGACGACTACTCCGCCCAGCTCATGGCGCAGGCCCTCGACTCCTCCGCCGACCGCACCGGCGCGCTGCTGCGGTTCGCGGGGCGGCTCGACGCCTCCGAGGCCGCGGCGCTGCGCCAGGCGCTGGACGCGCTGCCCGGGGACGACGCGGCGCAGGACGACGGGGCGCAGGACGGCGGAGCCGGCGGCGACAGCGCCGGGGACGACAGAGCCGGGGACGACGCGGTCACGCGTCCGGTGCCGGAGCGCTGAGGCCGCCGTGCTCGTCATCGCCGCCCTGCTCGGCCATGCCCTGCTGCTCGGCGGCCCCGCCACCCGTCTGCTCGCCCGGGCCCGCTGGACGAGCCGCTTCCCGCAGGCGGCGCTGCACGCCTGGCACACCTGCGCGGCCGGACTGCTCGTCTCGCTGACCGTCGCCCTCGTCCTGACCGCCCATGACCTGTGGGAGCACATCATGGTGTGGGTCTTCCACGCCGACATGCACCAGGTCCACGACGCCTACGGAGGCGCCTGGCAGGCCACAGGCATCGCCGAGGCGGCCCTCCTCGCCCTCGCGCTCGGCGCCGGCACCCTGTCCGCCCTCACCCTGCGCCGCTCACTGCGCCTGCGGCACGACCGCGACCGCTACCGCCTGACCGCGGACGCCCAGGCGGGACATGGCCCCTATGGCCTCTATGGCCCCTATGGAGCGTATGGCCCGTATGGCGGACAGGGTGAGTCCCCACTCCCCCCTGCCGCGCCCGCCGGGCGCACCGCCGGGCCACCGGTCCGGGTGCTGCGCCACCACGCCCCGGCGGCCTTCTGCATCCCCGGCTCGCCCCGCGACTCACGCATCGTCGTGACCAGTGCCGCCCTCGAACTGCTCTCCGGCGCCGAACTCGCCGCCACCCTCGAACACGAGCGGGCCCATCTGCGCCTGCGCCACCACCGCTCGATCCTCGCCGCCGACATCCTCACGGCCGCGCTCGGCTGGACGGGCCTGCTGCGCGGATACGCCGGACAGGTCCGCCGCCTCGCCGAGATGGCCGCCGACGACCAGGCGGCCCACCGGCACGGCCGCCGCACGGTCGCCAAGGCCCTGCTGGAGATGTCCTCGGCGCCGGGCGTCAATGGGGGTCTCGGCGGCGGTCTTCCCGCGCTCACGGGCGCCGACCCGGCCGGCCGGATCCGGCGGCTGATCAGCGCGGCGCCGCGGCGCACCAGCAGGCCGGTCGCCGCGCTGATCGTGTCCGCGGCCCTCGCGGCGACCGTGCTGCCGGTGGGGGTGGCGATCGCACCGGCGGCACGGCTGGCGGACACCGCGCACCCCGTCTCCACGGGGCACTGACGACACCGCCCGCACCGCGGCGATCCCACCCCGGGCCGAGCGGGCAGGATGCCGCCTTGGGGCGGCCGTCGGGGAACCCGCCGAGGGGATCCGCGCCCGCCCTCCGGCGCACCAGCTCCGCGCGGGCGGGCGGGCACCTGGACGCACGCGGCGCGGAGACGCTGACGGAGCCGGTCGGCCCGGGACCACCTCCGAGATCCCGGACCGCACCGCGTGCCGCGCCGCCGATCAGCGCATGTCGGCCGGGCGTTCGGTGCCCGCGAAGGGGAAGCGGCGGCGGAAGTCTTCGGCCGCGTCCTCCAGCGTGCAGAACGAGACACCGGCATGGGAGCCGACGTACTCGATGAAGCGCTCCAGCATCAGCAGTACCTGGGGGCGGCCGCTGACGTCCGGGTGCAGGGTGATCGGCAGTACCGCGTAGTCCAGCTCCCGGTGGACCCAGTCGAACTGGTCCTTCCAGTCCTGCTCCAGGACGCGCGGGCTCACATAGCCGTGGCTGTTGTGGGCGTGCTTGTTGAACATCATCGGCGGCAGGTCGTCCACGTACCAGTTGCCGCAGAACTCGACGAGGTCCACCTCCTGGCCGTGGATCAGCGGCTTCATCCAGTCCTTCGCCGCGCCGGTGTAGTCGATCTTCGTCCAGGAGTCGCCGACGCGGGCGTAGAAGGGGGTGAAGTCGCGGTAGTTCTGCGAGTGGTCGTACGAGAAGCCGTACTTGTGGAGCAGTTCGGCCGTGTACGGGGACATCTCCCACCAGGGGGCCACATAGCCGCGGGGTTTGCGGCCCGTGTACTCCTCGATGAGGTCGACGCACTTGGCGAGTACGTCCTCCTCCTGCTGCGGGGACATGGCGATGGGGTTCTCGTGCGAGTAGCCGTGCGCGCCGATCTCGTGGCCCGCCTCGACGATCATCCGGGTCTGCTCCGGGAATGTCTCGATGGAGTGCCCGGGGATGAACCAGCTGGTCCGGATGGAACAGCGGTCGAACAGCTTGAGCAGGCGGGGGGTGCCGACCTCGCCGGCGAAGACGCCGCGCTGAATGTCGTTCGGGGAGTCCTCGCCGCCGTACGAGCCGAGCCAGCCGGCCACGGCGTCGACATCGACACCGAGGGCGACCTTGATGTCTTTCCGCGGTGTGTGGGGGCTGGGGGTGGTGTCGGTCATGGTGCCTTGTCCTTATGGCGGGTGGTGGTGCTCCGTGGTGAGCGGGGCCGGGCGGGGCTCACGCGGCGGCCGGTGGGGTCACGGCGTCCAGGGCCGTGTGCATCCGGGCCGTGGCGTCGGCGAGGGCGGCCCGGTCGTGCTCCGTCCACGCGCGCTCCTCCAGGCTGTGCACGGAGATCCAGCCCGCCATGGCGCCGCCGCGCTCGACGGGGCCGAGCAGCTGCGCGTGCACGCCGTACACGTCGATGAGGGCCTGGGGCGGGTGCGGGATCGCGTCGAAGTGCGGCTGCACCAGCGGGACCCGGTTGCGCTCCAGCCACTCCACGGTGTTGAGGCGCCGCTGGTCGAGTCCGGCGTCCCGGCGGATGGAGCGCACGCCCTCGCGCAGCGCCTCGCCCGCCGTCAGGTCCACGTGCAGGTCGTGGGCGGGCAGATCGAGCCGGAAGGTGGTGCGGTCGGCGCCGGTCGCGGCCAGCAGCTCGGTCAGTGCCTCCTGGATACGGGCCCGGAGGCTGCCGGAGCGCAGGAGTTCGCCGTGGCCGGGCAGCGCCGGGGCGACGCCCGCGAGGTCCAGCGCCTTCCACAGCGTCGCCGTGACACTGTCGAACACCGGGACGTTCAGCTCGCGTTCGAGGCCCGCGGCCGTGCCCGCGCCGTACACATTGGTGCAGACGACGGCCGCCGCGTGCACGTCGCCCCGGCAGGCGGCACGGATCTGGGCGGCGACCTCGTCCTCCGGGATGCGGGCGAACGCCTCGTTGTCGCTGATCCCGAACGGCTCGCCGTCCAGGGTGCCGGTGATGCCCTCCTCGGCGTACGTCGCCACGATCCGCGCGGCGACATCGCGGGTGTAGGGCAGGGCGAGACCGAGGCGGGTCACCCCGTACGCGGCGCAGGCGTCGAGCAGGGCCAGCGTCGAGGTGGTGGCGGGGATGCCGGTCGCGTCGGTGATCGCGGCGCACAGGGCGCGGTCGTGGCCGATGCCGAGCCAGGACCCGGAGGTGCCGTTCCAGGCGATCACCTCGACCTTGGCGTCGGCGAGCTGCCGGGCGGCGGCCAGCATCGGCGCGGGGTCGAACTGCGCGTCCGACGCGCCGTCGAGGGCGATCCGGGTGACCGGGACCCGGGCGAAGTGGGCGGTGGCGACGGGGCGTTCGCCCGCGGCCGGGGTCAGGAGACGGTAGGTCACCGGCTCCAGACAGGTGTTGGAGGACGGGGTGAGCATCCCCAGGCGAGTGGGCGTGCCCGGGCGAGTGGGGGTGCCCAGGCGGGTAGGCGTGCCCTGACGGGTGGGCGTGCTCTGCGTGTCCGGACGGGTGGTGGTCATCAGGCGGCCAGCCTCCGGCTGTAGTCGAGGACGAGGGAGGAGAGGGTGAACAGCACACCCGCGCCGACGAAGTAGAGCAGCGCCCAGGTGTACGAGCCGGTGCCGCCGACGATGAAGCCCACCGCGATCGGCGTGACGATGCCCGCGATGTTCCCGGACAGATTCATCGCACCGCCCACGACACCGGCGTTGGCACGGCCCGCGAGGATCGACGGCAGCGACCAGTACAGGCCGGCCCAGCGCAGGAAGAACATCACCACCGACAGCAGTGCCACCGCGGTCATCGCGTCCGGTACCAGCACCACGCCGAGCAACCCGCCGACCACGGCGACCCCGGCGGTGCCCATCATCGTGCGCATCACCTTGTTGGCGCCCGCGCCCGCCGCCTGCCAGCGGTCGGAGAGGAAGCCGCCGAGGAGTTCACCGACGAAACCGGAGCCGAAGATGACGAGCGTGGACCAGCCGATGGTCTTGATGTCGAAGCCCTTGGACTCCGAGAGATAGAGCGGACCCCAGGTGAGCAGGCCGTAGAAGACACCGTTGAAGCCCATCCAGCCCAGGCACATCGCCCAGAAGGAGCGGTACTTGAGGTAGGGGCGCAGTCCGCGGCGGGCGCCCTGCGGGTGGCGGGCGTCCTCCTCGGCGTGCGCCCGCTCGATGTACGTGGCCTCCGCCTCGTTGACCTTGGGGTGCTCGCGCGGGGTGTTGCGGATGTACCAGGCGGCGTACAGGCCGACGGCGACGGTCAGCACACCGGCGATCACGAAGGCGATCCGCCAGCTTCCGGTCCAGGCGATCAGCCCCGAGATCAGGATGCCGCCGAGCGCCGCGCCCAGCGGGGCGCCGCCGTCCAGCAGCACCGCACCACGGCCGCGCTCCTTGGCGGGCAGCCACTCGGCATTGAGCTTGCCGCCGGCGGGCATGACGGGTGCCTCGACCACGCCGAGCGCGAGCCGGTAGCCGAGCAGGGACCCCGGGCCGGTGGCGCCCGCGGTCAGCGCCTGGACGACACCCCAGCCCACACAGGCGCCGGAGGCCATCCGGCGTGCGCCGAAGCGGTCGGCGAGCCAGCCGCTGGGGATCTGCATCAGGGCGTACGTCCAGAAGAAGGCGCTCAGGATGAACCCGGTCGCCTCCTTGGACAGCCCGAGATCCTCGGTGATGAGCGGGAGCGCCACGGACACCGAACTGCGGTCGATGTAGTTGAGCGCGACGACGCCGAGCATCAGCACGAACATCTTCCAGCGCACACGGCTGGGACGGCCCGCTGCCGCCGGCGACGACGCCTTGGCAGCGGAGGGACTCGCTGAGACACGCATGGAAAAGCCTCGATTCAGCGATGACGGGGGAGAGCGGAGTGCACGGAATCCCGTCGTCCCGGACTGCGCCCATGCGTCCAGACGGGGACGGATGCGGCCCCTGCCTGGCCGTTCCGCGTTTTGGTATACCTAAAATGAAGGGCGGGCCGTGATCCGTCAAGCGTTTGGTATACCTTGAGTTCGAGCCGGTCGCTCACGCCGATCACTCGGGCCGATCGCTCCCGCCGCTCACTTGAGTCGTCCAACGGAGGACATGTGGACCGGACCACGCCGGCCGCCGCGCCGCGGGCCGCATCGCTCACCGGCTCGATGTGGCTGCGCGACCAGGTCACCGAGGCGCTGCGGGACCGGATCATCACCGGGCGGCTCAAGCCCGGGGACCGGCTCCTGGAACGAGAGCTCGCCGAGGAGTTCGGTGTCTCCCGCGTCCCGGTGCGCGAGGCGATCCGGGTCCTGCTGGCCGAGGGCTTTCTCCAGGCCCTCTCACCGCGCCGGATCGTCGTGCGCGGGATGACCCGCGAGGACGTGGAGAACCTCTACGACATGCGGGAGGCCCTGGAGGTCCTGGCCGCCCGCCGCGCCACCGAGCGGGCCACCGAGGCCCAGCTCCGCGAACTGGACCGGGCCCTGGAATCCGCCCGCCGCGCCACCCTCTCCGGCCGCCCCGAGCGCGTCTCCCGCGCCAACGCCGCCTTCCACCACCAGATCGTGGAGATCGCCGCCAACGACCTCCTGTCCACCACCCTCGCCTCCCTCGAAGGCCGCCTGCGCTGGCTCTTCCAGCAGATCGACGACCCCGGGCCGCTCTGGGACGAACACCGCGCCCTCCACGCCGCCATCACCCACCGCGACACCGACCGCGCCGCCGAACTCTCCCTCCACCACATCCGGCACTACCGGGAGGTGGCGCTGGCGCTGCTGTTTCCGGAGGGGGACGGCTGAGCGGCCGAGGCGGGGTCCGGGCGCCGGATGGGGAACAGCGAACGAACCCCCGGGCCGGTGGGCGTCGGGGGTTCGTCTCGGCCGGGGGCCAGCAGTTGCGGGGCGGCCCTTCGCCGCGTGGGGAGGAGCTTCGCTACGTAAAGGCGACTTCCGTTCCCCGGCCGGTCTCCCGGGCCCTGGCGTACACCCAGGCGGCGAACGCGATGTCTCCGTAGCCGCCGGAGGACTCGCGGAACACGGTGGTGCCTTCGCAGTGGCGTTTGTCGGTGATGACCGCGCCCAGTTCCAGCACCGAACTCCAGGGGAGCTTCCCGGTGCGGTCCAGGTCCACCAAGGTGCTGTGCATCGAGCCGTCCCGCCAGACCTCGGTGAAGTGCCGCTCGTGTTCCACCGCGGTGACGACCACCTGGCCGGCCGCCAGATACAGATCCTCCCCGAACTCGCAGGGCGTGCCCATGCCGGCCACGAACGCGCCGGGGGTGATGTCACCGTGGTGCAGGACGGGACGCTTGCTGCTGGTCGACACGTAGACGATCTCGGCGTCCCTGGTCGCGCCCTGGAGGGAGTCCGACGCCTCCGCGGCGATGCCCAGTTCCTCGGTGACCGCCGCCGCGAACCGTGCCCGGCGCTCCTCGTCACGGCCGTAGACACGGACGTGCTCGATCTCGCGCACCAGGGACGCCGCCTGGACCAGGCCCAGGGCGTTCCGGCCGGTTCCCACCATGGCCAGCCGGCGGGCGTCCGGCGCGGCGAGCACCTCGGTGGCGAGTCCGAACATCGCCCCCGTCCTCAGCCGGGCGAACGGATAGGCGAGGACACTCAGCAACGCGCCCGTCCCGGAGTCGAAGAGCAGGGCCGCTCCGTTGTCCGACGCGAGGGCCTGCGCACCCGAGGCGCGCAGCCCCATGCGGCCCGATCGGGTCAGCGCGCCGCTGACGACCCGCAGCGCCCCGGCGCCCACGTCGAGGTGCGTCGGGGCCTGCGCCACCACCAGCCCCGCGGCCTGTTCCCGCAGCGCGTCCTCGGTCACCCGCATCGCCTGTCGCATATCGAGGAGATCCTCGACGTCCGCACGGCTCAGTACGAGGGTGTGGCCAGGGTTTCCGTGGACTCCGGGGACTCCGGGGACTCCGTGGCTGTCGCGGGTCGGTTCTGCGGGCATTTGCTTCCTCGGATCGGGTTCGGCTGGTTCACGTCCCGTGTCTCACGTCCCGTCACGACGGTGAGTTCTGGGGCGTTTGTGACATTCGCCCCTCACGGTAGTACGCCTCCGCGCCAGGGTGGATCGGCAGGTCGGTGTCGGTCAGCCGGGTGAGGTCGAGCGGCTGGGTCATGGCCGCGAACTCACCGGTGAAGCGCCCGGAGATCTCCGCCGACTTCGCGTCGAGCGCGGCCGCGGTGAGGTAGGCGATCTGCTCGTGCAGGTCGGACCGGCAGAACAGCGCCCAGCCGCTGAAGTCGACCGTCGGCAGATCGGCGTCCACCCCGCGCTGACGGCCCCGCTCGATGACGCCACGCTCCATGCCGAGCGTCTCGCAGTGGGCCAGCACATCGTCGTCGACCGGCAGGAATCGCAGGTCGTAGGCTTCCGACACGCGCCGCCACCGCCTCGTCATGAACGCCTCGTCGAAGATGGCGTCGAACGTGGGGTCGATCGGGGGTTCCGTGGCCGAGTTCATCGCCTGGGGGCGGTCATGGAGGATCTCGCCGCCCCAGCTCTCGATGTCCTCGCGGGTCAGCCCGTACCGGCCGAGGATCTCGTCGATCACCCACCCCGCCGGATGGTGCATTTCCGGGGTCGGCATGGACAGGCGCAGCGGATACTTCTGCTCGCGGATGTCGTGGAGACTCTTCAGCCCGGTCTCCCGCCGTACGGCGAACGCCAGCCGGTCGTCGTGGGGGAACACCGCCAGCACGCTCAGGGGCAGTGGCTCGGTGAACGGCCCGCGTCCCTCGATCGCCATTCTCAGGTACCACAGCGGTGTCGTCACGGCCATGTCGTACTGTCCGTCCGCCACGAGCCGCGGGGCCTTCATACACATCTCGCCGGGGTTACCCGTGATGGCCGCCGCCGTGGAACCGGGCGGGAGTTTGCTGTAGTACCCGGCCATTCCCACCGCCGCGAGGCTGGTGACATCCATCCAGTTCTGGCCAGCGCCGAGCATGCGGAGGTGCACGGCGTCCGTCAGTTCCCTCATCGGTCACATTCCGTTCGTCAGCCTGTAGTTCTAGTGAACAGAAGACACTTCTTCTATACAGGCACCTTGGACCCGGTTTGTCGAGATAGTCAAGTACCTGACGAACCTGTTGACGGCCCATGTGGCGTGATGTAGACAACTCCAGAGCACTGCTCTGTAGAACAGAAAAACTCACCGGAGCAATCGTGCCCTCCGTGCGCTTGGCCGCGCATTCCCTTTGGAGAACCCCATGACCGAGCAGAGCCCCCGGGCCATGCCTCGTAAGTCCGATGTACGCATGGTGATGCTGTCCAGCTACTTCGGCACGACCATCGAGTACTACGACTTCCTGATCTACACGGCCGCCGCCGCCCTCGTCTTCGGGAAGATCTTCTTCGGTCCCGTCGATCCGGGTACCGGGACCATCCTGGCCTTCGCCACTCTGCTCGCCGGTTATCTGGCACGTCCGCTCGGCGGTGTGCTCTTCGGCCTGCTGGGGGACAAGTACGGCCGCCGCCGGATCCTGCTGATCACCCTCGGTATCACCGGGGCGGCCACCGGCCTGATCGGCGTCCTGCCCACCCACTCCACGATCGGCGTGTGGGCACCGATCCTGCTCGTCACGATCCGCGTCGTCCAGGGCCTGGCCGTGGGCGGCGACTGGGGAGGTTCGGTCTCGATCAGCGTCGAGACGGCGCCGGGCGAGCGGCGGGGCTTCGTCGCCTCGTTCGTCAACATGGGAGCGCCGAGCGGCTCGGTGCTCGCCTCCGCCATGCTCGCGCTGTTCGGCCTGATGCCCGAGGACGACTTCCTCGCCTGGGGCTGGCGCATCCCCTTCCTGATCGGCACCGTGCTGACCGTGATCGGCCTGGTCATCCGTATGCGGATGATCGAGTCGCCGCTGTTCGCCCAGCTCCAGGCCAGCGGCGAGGCCGGGCAGAAAGCGGCGGCCCCGCTGCGCAGCGTCCTGACCCGGCACTGGCGTGCGGTCCTGATCTGCATCTTCGGCACCCTGAGCGCCTCGGCCAACGCCGGTCTGCTGACCTCGTACGGTCTCACCCTGGCCACCACGACCGGCGGTCACAGCCGGTCGCTCGCGCTCACCGCGCTGTCGGTCGGGGCGATCCTCCAGGTCGCGCTGATCCCGCTCTGCTCCCACCTCTCCGACCGCGTCGGCCGGCGCCGGGTCCTGCTGGCCGGCTCCGCGCTGGGGCTGGTGGCGGCCTTCCCGGTCTTCTGGATGATCTCGGCGGGCTCGCCGGTGCTGCTGTTCGCCGGTTATCTGCTGGGCCTGGCCTTCGTCCAGGCAGCCGTCTACGGGCCGGTGGCGGCGTTCATCTCCGAGATGTTCGACACCCGGCACCGCTACACCGGGTCGTCCCTCGCCTACCAGGTCGGCGGGACCCTCGGCGGCGGCGTCATCCCGCTCATCGCGGTCGCCCTCGCCGACCAGCACGGTTTCCTGCCGGTCGCGCTGCTGACCGCGGGCGGCTTCCTGCTCGGCCTGCTGGTCATCCCCTTCGCCCGCGAGGGCACCCGACGCGACCTGCACGGGGACGTGGATACGTCGTCGGAGGCGGCGTCGGCCCCAGGTGTCCCCGTCGGCCCTGTCGGCCCCGCCACACCCGCTCGGCAGAGCACCGAGTAACACCGGAACGGGCAGGGGAACGGGAACGGCAACGAGCACAGACAAGGGAAAGGCCGGGCGGGCACCGCATCTCAGCGGCAGCCCACCCGGCCTCACCCCTATCAGCCGCCCCCTCGGTCCCGTCAGCCCTCGGTCGCCTGATCCAGCGCCCCGCTCCACCGCCCCTTCTCCACGCCGTGCGGAGTCCCCGTGTAGGGCTGGGTGAGGCACTCGATGATGTGCCCGCTGGGGTCACGGAAGTAGACGCCCCGTCCGTCGTAATGGTGATTGATCTTCCCGGCCTCCTCCAGGAACTGGTCCGCGAAGTACGCGATGCCCGACGACCGGATGCGGTCGAAGACCCCGTCGAACTCCTCCTCGTCCATGAGGAACGCGTAGTGCTGGGGCGCGATGGCATCGGAGGTGGCGGCCTGGTAGTCGGCGACATCGATGAAGTCGAGCGCCACCGGGGGGACGACGACGGAGATGAAGGGGCCCCAGACCTCCGAGGCTTCGAGGCCGAGGACGCCGGCGAGAAAGGCCGCCGACTCGTGCTTGTCACTACAGACCACGATCGTGTGGTTGAGCGTGATGGTCATCAGATTCTCCTCTTCGGTTCTATGGGCAGAGGTGCGGGTGCGGGCCGGGATCGGGCGCGCAGCGGGTGAGTTCATGGCGCCAGGCCGTCGTGTGGTTGAAGGTGTCCCCCAGGTCCGGCAGTTCGGCCAGGTCGTCCTCGGGGAGGTCGGTCAGGGTGCCGCCCGCCTGGACGATGTCCAGCGAGAGCCGCGCGATGGTGTCGAGCGAGATGGCCCGCAGCACGGCTTCCTGCACACTCGCGCCGGTGCTGGTGAGCCCGTGGGCACGCAGCACCACGGCGGGCCCGGCGCCCAGGGCCTCGGTCATCTCGGCGGCGAGGCGGCGGTCCCGGACCAGGACTCCCCGGGGGTAGACCGGCACGCCTCCCGCGGCCGTCCGGGTGCCCGGAATGTCGTACGCCCCGACGATCGGGCGGATCGTCAGCCCGGCGAGGTCCGCCGCGACGACGGCCGGGGGATGGACATGGACCACCGCCTCGACATCGGGCCGCCCGCGCAGTACCTCGGTGTGCAGCGGAAGCTCGTTCGGCGGGGTCCATCCCCCGTCGAGTTCGCCGGCACCGGCCGGGGCGCCGTCCAGGTCCACGAGGTGGATGTCGTCCGGTGTCGTGTGGCGCAGGCCCCTTTCGCGCGGGCCCCGGCACCGGACGAGCAGCGTGCCGTCGCCGACGCGCAGGCTGACGTGTCCGAGGATGCCGTCCGCGAGCCCCCGTGCGGCGAGCACCCGGCACGCGTCGGAGACCAGGTGCCGCAGGTCGCCGTGGGGCCGGGCCGTCATGTCACCCCTCCGGTGGCGGGTACGGGCCCGGCGGCGAGGTCGCGCAGGCGGTCCAGGGCGGCCTCGGCGGGAGTGTTCCCGGCGGCCAGCCGACGGCACTCGACCAGGGCGCGGGGCCAGTTGACGGTCACCGCGCCGCAGAGATCGCCGGCCGGGTCGTGGTAGAGCGCGGCGGCGCGGGCGGCGGGGCCGGAGAACCGGCCGATGAGCCGGTGACCCGATGCCCGTGCGGGGGTGCCCACGATCTGGACCTTCCAGTCGTACTGGTCGCTCCAGACATATTCCGGGGCGGGGTTGGTCCGTGGGGACCCGGGGTGGCTGATGTTGTGGGCGACACAGGCGGCCTGGTCGACGGCGCTGGTCCAGTGCTCCACCCGTACGTGCTCCTGGTGCCGGTCGCTGTACCAGCGGGCCACGTCCCCCGCGGCGAAGACGTCCGCCCTGCCGCCCGCGCGGCCGTACGCGTCGCAGACGACCCCGTTGTCCAGCGGCAGGCCGGAGGACGCCAGCCACCCGTCGTTCGGTACGGCGCCGATGCCGACGACCACCGTCCCGGCGGCGAGCGTGTGGCCGTCGGTCAGCTCCACCTTCAGGTCACCGGCCTCGCCATGGATCGCCCGTACGCCCGTGCCGAAGCGGGTGACCACCCCGTGCCGCCGGTGCAGCTCGCCGAAGTACCCGCCCACCTCGGTGCCCAGGAGCCTGCTCATGGGGACCGGCAGCGGATCGACCAGGGTGACCGGGCATCCGTACCCGCGCGCGGTGGAGGCCACCTCGGCGCCGATGAAGCCCGCGCCCACCACGACCACCGGGCCGCCGCACCGCAGATCGGCGCGCAGGGCACGGCTGTCGCCGAGACCGCGCACGACATGCACACCGGAGGCCGCGGGCCAGGGCGCGGGCCGGGCGGCGGCGCCCGTGGCGATCAGGCAGGTGTCGTAGTCGAGGTGGCTGCCGTCGGCGAGCAGGACGCGGTGCCCGGCGGGGTCGAGACGCCGGGCGGCGACCCCCAGCCGGAGCCGGAGGTCGAGCGCCGCCGCCGCTTCCCGCGTCAGCAGGGTGATCCGGTCCTGGTCCCAGGTGCCGGACAGCAGGTGTTTGGTCAGCGGGGGCTTGTCGTACGGGAGTTCCGGCTCGGCTCCGACGAGGACGACCTGTCCGTCGTACCCCTCGTCGCGCAGCGCCTGGGCGGCGCGGACACCGGCCACGGAGGCGCCGACGATGACCACGGTGCCGCGCGGGCGTCCGCTCGTGCTTCCTTCTGTGTGGGCTGTCATGCGTCCTCGATCGTCAGCACCGAGACCGGGCAGCTGCGGGCCGCCTCCCGGACGCGGGGCAGGTCTTCCGCGGCGATGGTGTCCTTGAGCAGGACGACCACGCCGTCGTCGTCGATGTCGTAGGTGTCGGGTGCCGCGACCACACAGTTCGCGTATCCCTGGCACATGCCGAAGTCCGCCTTGAGCACAGGCATGATCGGGCTCCTTCCGATGCTGGGTGGTGAGGGGATTTTGATGCTGGGGTGTGAGGGGTTCAGGACTTGAGGGGTTCAGGACTTGACGCCGATGCCGCCGTCCGGATGGACGGCCCCGCCCGTGATCCCGCGCGCCCGGTCGGAGGCGAGATACACATAGCTCCAGGCGTGATCGGTGGCGGTGAGAGCCACCTTGAGGGGGACCCGGCCGGCCAGTTCCCCGGCGCGGCCGGGGGTGTCGCCGAGGCTGCGGGTGCGCAGACCGAGGCTGTCCAGGCCGCGCAGGTCGGTGTCGAGGGTGCCGCCCGGGGCGACGCCGTTGACCCTGATGTCGGGGGCGAGTTCATGGGCGAGGGCGGTGACCAGCCCCCGTACCGCGAACTTCGAGGACACGTACAGGACGCCTCCCCGGCCGGGGTAGTAGCCGGAGGTCGACTCGGTGAGGATGACCGATCCCCGGGAGGCGCGCAGGGCGGGCAGGGCGGCCTTGACGGAGTGCAGCTGGGTCTTGACGTTGACGGCGAACATCTCGCCGAACGCCGTGTCGATGAGGTCCGCGTCGAGGTCCGCGAGGCCCTGGTAGTAGTCGAAGATCCCGACACAGTTGACGAGGACGTCCAGTCCCCCGAACGCCGTGAGCGCCCGGGCCACCGCCCGCTCGTTGGCGTCCTTGGTGGTGGCGTCGCCCTCGGTGACCGGCACCTCGGGCGCGGCCTCGCGCAGGGCCCGGCATTTGGCGGGGTCCAGTTCCAGCGCGGCGACGCGGGCGCCCTCGGCGCGGAACGCGTCCACGACCGCGCGGCCGATCCCCGAACCGGCCCCGACCACCAGGGCGCGCTTGCCCTCGACCCAGCCGCTCATGACTCGTCCTCCGTCAGCATCGGCCCGAAGGGCTTGCCGATCATCGCCGAGAAGGTGGCCGTGTTCTGCCAGGTGAGGGCCTCCAGCTCCAGTGGGCACAGGGCGACCCACTGCCCGGAGCGGGTGGACTCGATCAGCAGCCGGGAGCCGTTGCGGGTCTCGACCCGGCTCACCCTGATCTCGGAGAACTCGTTGCCGAGGGTGAGGGGGTCGCCGGTGGTGCGGGCCGCGAGTCCGGCCCGCTGCTCCGCCGTGCGCCGCGCGGCCCGCGCGTCCTCCTCCTCGCCGCTCCAGTGCGGCCTCACAGGAAGATCGCCAGATTCTGCATCCGGATCACGGAGTCGTCGACCAGGATGGTCCGGCGGGCCAGCTGCCACCCGTCCGCGGTGCGCCTGAGCAGATCCTCACGGCCGGCGGAGACCTGGGCGGCCTCGCGGACATCGCCCCGGCTGCGGTGGAGCAGCACCCCGGAGTCCACGACGAGATGGTCCTCGTCGTCGGTGGCGAAGGTGCGCACATTGGTCACATGGTGGCGCAGCCGGGACGGCGGGTCCTCGGTCCAGGCGTGCTCGGTCCGGAAGCGGGCGACCCGGCGGGACAGCGAGTACTTGTCCTCGTCGAAGTGGGCCATGCCGGGCGCTGTGTCGAAGCCCGCGCCCAGCGCGGTGGTCACCCGGACCGGCATCAGATAGTGGATGTCGTCGGTGAGCAGCCCGAGCCACTCCTCGTAGTGCTGGGCGTCGAGGGTGTACGTCTCGTCGATCAGCCACTGGTGGGCGAGCAGATGGCGGGGGTCGCCGAAGGGCAGCGTGCGGCCGGTGCGCCGGAGGCGGGACGCGCCCGCGCCGAGGGGGGAGCGGGCGGAGTGGGTGTCCTGCGCGCGGCCGGCGGGGAGGATGCCCGCC
The DNA here is from genome assembly GCF_042790455.1 of Streptomyces sp. NPDC056734. NCBI lineage: Bacteria > Bacillati > Actinomycetota > Actinomycetes > Kitasatosporales > Streptomycetaceae > Streptomyces > Streptomyces sp. NPDC056734. The sequence continues at coordinate 135,177 of NZ_JBHTZD010000006.1, read as the reverse complement.
CGGTACGTGCTGGTCGGCGGCGGCGTCGGTGTCGTCGTAGGGGTCGTCGTAGGGGTCGTCATGATTCCTTCACCGCCGGGTGACTCGTGGGCTCTGCCTGTGCCTGTGCCTGTGCCTGTGCCTGCGCCGGGGCCGGGGCGGGGCCGCCGACCTCGACGGTCGCCGCGGTCGCGGCCGGGGCGCTCAGGTGGTCGGCCCACCGGTTGAGCAGCTCGCGCTGGTTGTACTCGCCGTATCCGGTGTGCGCGGTCCCGGGACCGGCGAACTGCTCCGGGGTCAGCGCGGGCACCACCTCGGTGTCATCGGCGAGGATGCCCATCCGGCTGTTGAGCAGCAGCCTGCGGGCCATCGAGCCGGCCGCGGTATTGGTCAGCGAGACCCAGTTCTCCACGTCGTCCTGCTCGAACATGCCGGTCGAGCCGAAGCACATCAGATACGCCTTGTAGGACAGGTCCTTGAACTCCTGCGGGGCCTCGGCGTCGACCGCGAACCAGGACAGGACCTCGGTCTCGTCCTCGCTGACCGGCTGCCACTGGCGCAGCGAGATGAACGGCAGGACGTCCTCGCTGTCGGCCACCCGGGGCCAGTTGTGCACGAGGCTGAGATTGGGGAAGACGGACGCGGCCGAGATCATGAAGCCGTCGTCGCCGATCACCCTGAGCTGATCGTCCGACCAGGACTTCTTCATCCGCTCGATCATGTCGTCGGGGTAACCGACGTAGCGCAGCCGCTCCTCCAGCGTGCCGGGGGGCAGTTTGTACGTGGTGCCGCCGCCGTTGCCCGCCCAGTAGGTGCAGCCGTCCTTGCGTTTCTCGGCCTTCGGCTCCCGGAAGAGGCCGATCTCCACGACGCTGGTGTGGGTCTGGGGGGTGTGGTACATGTCCCCGGCGAAGTTCTCCGCGCCGATCTTCCAGTTCGCCTTCACCCGCCACCGCTGGGGTCCGCGCAGCTCGATGCCGCTGGGGCTCTGCCGGGTGTAGTAGTCCAGGTAGAAGGCGAAGTCGCCCAGGTACTCGCGCAGCGGCGGGGCGTCGGGGTCCAGGCTGATGAAGATCAGGCCGTTGTAGGTGTCCAGGCTCGGCGCGGGCAGCAGCCGCTGTCCCTTGCGCCGGAACCCCGCCTCGCCGCCGTACGCCTCCTGGTGGAAGGGCAGGCCGACGATCCGGCCGTCATTGCGGTAGGACCAGCCGTGGTACGGGCAGCGGAAGTGGGACGCGTTGCCCATCTCCGCCCTGCACACCTGCATCCCGCGGTGCAGACACATATTGAAGTGGGCGTGGATATCACCCTTCTCGTCCCGGGTGACGATGAAGGAGTCCTCCAGCACGCGCCGTACGACGTAGTCGCCCGGCTGCGGTATCTCGGACTCATGGCCCACGAACAGCCAGGAGCGGCTGAACAGGCGGGTCTTCTCCAGTTCGAAGACCGCTTCGTCGTTGTAGATGTACGCGGGGATCATCCCTCGGCGTACCTCGTCGAGCATCTCGGCATGGTCGGTCATAGCGACCCTTTTCTATCCAGCAGATACTTTCTCTGGTCAGTAGAGCAAATGTGGACTGAAGCGTCAACAGAACAGGGGGCGAGGCGCTCTTTCTGTGGCGTAGTCTTCTGCTATGAAGAAATACGAGGAGGAGACGGCGTCCATCAGCGGCCCAGAGCCCCAGTACCCGATCGAGTCGGTGGACAACGCCCTCAAGATCCTGCTGCTGCTGGGGGAACAGAGCGAGCTGCGGCTGACGGACGTCGCGACCTATCTGGGGGTGGCCACCTCAACCGCGCACAGGCTGCTGGCGATGCTCCATTACCGGGGCTTCATCCGCCAGGCCGAGCGCGGCAAGACGTATGTACCGGGCTCGGCGCTGACCGGGGTGGCCCTCTCCATCCTCCAGCGCTTCGATGTGCGCGACGCCCTGCACCCGTACCTGGAGTCGCTCAACACCGAGCTGACCGAGACGGTCCATCTGGGCATCCTCGACGGCACCACGGTGCGTTTCATCGACGCGATCGAGAGCCCCCGCGCGGTCCGGGTCGCCTCCCGGCTGGGCCGCTCCATGCCCGCGCACTGCACCTCCACCGGCAAGTCGATGCTGTCCCAGCTGTCGACGGAGGACCTGCGCCGGCTGTACCCGGAGGAGGAGCTGTCCGGGCTCACCCCCAACTCCATCCGCAACCGCTCCGAGCTGGAGGGTGAGGTGGAGATCGTGCGCCGGCTCGGGTACGCCACCAGCAGCGAGGAGAGCGAGGAGGGCGTCGCCTCGGTCGCCGCCGCCTTCCCCGCGCGGCGCGGCTCCCTCCAGCTGGCCTTCAACGTGTCCGTCCCCGTGAGCCGGATGAACCGCACCGATCTGCGCCGGATCAGTGAGGTGCTGCGTACGACGGTGGACGAGGCGGGCTCGGTGCTGCACTGACGGACGCGGTGCCTCATTGACGGGACGCGGCGCCCCATTGACGTACGGGCCGCCGCAGCGGCGTACCCGCTGCCCACCCGCCGCCGCACCGGCGTACCCGCTGCCCACCCGCCGTTTCATCGGCGCCCGCCCCCCGCCGCCATCCCGGCAGAGATCCTTTCCGCGGTCGCCGCCAGCGCGGGCACGATCTCGCGCACCCGGGCCACCGAGTACCGCACGCTGGGCAGGGACACGGACACCGCCGCGACGGTGGCTCCGGCCGCGTCGGTCACCCCGCGCCCGACCGCGACGAGCCCACGCTCGGAGCGCCCCAGGTTGACGGCGATGCCCCTGCTGCGCACGGCGCCGAGCAGCACGCGCAGTTCCGCCAGGTCCGGGAGTTCCTCCGACCCGTCGGCCGGGGTGTTCGCGTACAGCGCGCTCAGGGTGTCGTCGGGGAGCGCGGCGAGCATCACCAACCCGCCGCTCACCTGGTGCGCCGGGAAGACCATGCCCTCGCGGTTGCCGACCCGCAGCGCGCGGGCGCACTCGACCGAGGCGATGAACCGCACGGTCCGGCCGGTGCGGACGCTCAGATTCGCGGTCTCGCCGAGGGTGTCGACCAGGGTGCGCAGCGGGGCGAGCGCGGCGGCCCGGACGGCCGAGACGGTCGAGTGCGCGGTGTCGGCGATCTCCAGGACCGGGCCCGCGCGGTAGCTGCGGTCCGTGTTCTGCGCGGCGAAGTCGCGGTACACCAGCGTGGACAGCAGCCGGTGGGCGCTGGAGCGGGCCACACCGAGCCTGCGCGCGGCCTCGGCGACCGTGAGCGGCCCTTCGACCTGGAGGATCACCGCCAGTTGCAGCGCGTGATCCACACTGGCGACGCCGTACGCGGGCGGGTTCTTCATGGACCTGGGCAAGCCGACCACCGTCCTCTGTTCTGCAAGCCAGAATCCACTATCGCAGATCAGATAATCTCCGGCATCGTCGCCGTATGAGCGAACACGACGACGTGGACCCCCCGGTCGATTCCCGGGTGTCCCCGGTGTCTCCGGTGTCCCCGGTGTCCCTGACCGTCGAGGACGGGCCGGACCAGCCGCCGGTGACCGACGGGCTGGCGGATCTCTACCGCGGTTTCGAGCAGGCCCTGCTGGTGCCCCTGTGGACCCGGATCGGGGACCTGATGCCCGCGCACCCCAGGTCGCGGGCGCGACCGCACCGCTGGGAGTGGCGCACGCTCCTCGATCTGGCGGCCCGCTCCGGCGAGCTCGTGCCGGTCGGCCGGGGCGGCGAGCGGCGGGCGATAGCGCTGGCCAATCCGGGCCTGGACGGCAGACCGTACGCCACCCCCACCCTGTGGGCGGCCATCCAGTACCTGATGCCCGGCGAGGACGCGCCCGAGCACCGGCACAGCCAGAACGCCTTCCGGTTCGTCGTGGAGGGCGAGGGCGTGTGGACGGTGGTGGAGGGCGATCCGGTGCCGATGCGGCGCGGTGACTTCCTGCCGCAGCCCGGCCTGAACTGGCACGCGCACCACAACGCGGCCGACCGGCCGATGGCGTGGCTCGACGGCCTGGACATCCCCCTCCAGTACGACATCGAGGCGCAGTTCTTCGACTTCGGACGGGACACCCTCCCGGCGGAGGAACGCACGGCCCCCGACCGCTCACGCGCCGAACTCCTGTGGGGTCACCCGGGACTGGTGCCCGTGTCGCAGTGCGAGCGCCGTACGGGCGGCACCCCGCTGCTGCGCTACCGCTGGGAGGACACCGACGCCGCCCTCGCGGGCCAGCTGGAGCTGGAGCGGCGGGGCCATCCCGGCACGGTCGAGCCCGGTCACGCCCTGGTGCGCTACACCGACCCGGCCACCGCGGGTGATGTCCTGCCGACCATCCGCGCCCAGTTCCACCGCGTCCGCGGCGGCGCCGAGACGGCACCGCGCCAGGAGACGGGCTCCTCCGTCTACCAGGTCTTCGACGGCTCGGGCCGGGTCACGGTGGGCGACCGCTCCTGGTCGGTGCGGCGCGGTGACCTGTTCGTCGTCCCGTCCTGGCAGCCGCTGTCGATCCGCTCCGAGGCCACGCCGTCGGACTCCGACTCCGGCGCGCTGGACCTGTTCCAGTTCAGCGACGCCCCGCTGCTCACCAAGCTCCAGCTGTTCCGTACCCATATCGGTCATATCGAGGAGAACCCCGCGTGAAACTCGCCACCCTCCGTCTCGGCGACGGCACCACCACCGCGGTACGCGTCGAGGGTGACTCCCTCGTCGGTCTGGACCTCGCGGACGTGGGCGCCGTACTGGCGTCGCCCGGCGGTCTTGAGTCCGCGGCGGCGGCCGACGGCCCGCGCCACCCGGTCGCCGGTGCCGACTTCGCCCCGCTGGTCCCCCGGCCCGGCAAGGTCATCTGCGTGGGCCTGAACTACCGCAGGCACATCACGGAGATGGGCCGCGATCTGCCCAGCCACCCCACCCTCTTCGCCAAGTTCGCGGACACCCTCATCGGCGCCACCGACGACATCCGGCGTCCCGCCGAGACCGAGCGGTTCGACTGGGAGGCCGAACTCGCCGTGGTCGTCGGGCGGCCGGTGCGGCGGGCCGACGAGGCCGAGGCGGAGGCCGCCATCGCGGGCTTCACCCTCCTCAACGACATCACCTGCCGCGACTGGCAGTTCCGCACCCGTGAGTGGCTCCAGGGCAAGAACTGGGAGTCCACCACCCCGCTCGGCCCGTATCTCGTCACCACCGACGAGGCCGGCGGCCCGCGGCCCGCGCTGGACATCAGCTGCGCGGTCAACGGACGGGTCACCCAGCAGGACACCACCGGCGACCTGCTCTTCGACCCGGTCCACCTGGTCCGCTACATCTCCACCATGATCCGGCTGAACCCCGGCGACATCATCGCCACCGGCACCCCCGGCGGCGTGGGCCACGCCCGCGAGCCGCAGGTGTATCTCCAGCCGGGCGACACCGTGGTCACCGAGATCGAGGGCCTGGGCCGGCTGACGAACCGGGTCGTCGCCGAGGGGGCCCGATGAGAACCCTGGAACAGGCGCTGACCTGGGTGGCCGAGGGCACGGACCTGTGCCGCGCGGCGGTGGCCGGCCTCGACGAGACGTCGTACGACGCGCCCTCGCTGCTGCCCGGCTGGACCCGCAAACATGTCGTGGCCCATCTGACGGGCAACGCCGGGGCCCTGCTGAACCTGGTGCGCTGGGCGCGTACGGGCGAGATCACCCCGATGTACAGCTCGCCGGAGCGGCGGCTGACCGACATCGCGTCGGGCGCGGAACTGCCCGCCGACCGGCTGACCGCCCGGTTCGAGGACTCCGCGCGGGCGCTGGACCGTGCCATGGCCTCACTGTCCGCCGCGCAGTGGCGGGTGGAGGTGGTGACCGCCCAGCAGCGGATCGTCCCCGCCGGTGAGGTGCCGTGGCTGCGGGCGAGGGAGGTCATGGTGCACGCCGTCGACCTCGGCACGGGCATCGGGTTCGCGGATCTGCCCGGGGAGTTCCTGACCGAACTCCGCCGCGACATCCGCGCCAGGCGGGGCGCCGGGGATGTCCCTGCCCTCCAGGGCACCGACGCCGAGGTCACCGCGTACCTGGCGGGCCGCCCGTACACCGGGGTGATGACGGCCGAGGGCCTGCCCGCCGAGCCGCTGGGTCCATGGCTGTGACCGGCCGGGCGACGGGCGAGGGCCGATGTGAGGAGCACCTGAGATGAGCAGCAGAAACACACCACCCCCTCCGGACGTCCTGGTGGCCGGAGGCGGCATCGGCGGCCTCTCGGCCGCACTGGCACTCGCCCGGCAGGGCCTCCGCGTCCGCCTCTACGAGCAGGCCCCGGAGTTCGGCGAGGTGGGTGCGGGTCTGCAACTCGCCCCGAACTGCACCCGGATCCTGCACGAGTACGGGCTCCTGGACGAGGCCGTCCGGCTCGGCGTGCTCCCGGAGCGGATGCTCATGAAGGACGCGCTGGACGGGAAGGTACTGACCCGCGTCGACCTCAAGGACCTGGCACGCCGGTACGGCTTCCCGTACCTGGTGATCCACCGCAGCGACCTGCACGGCGTCCTGCTGCGCGGCTGCCGCCGGGCGGGCGTGGAGCTGGTGACCGGGGCACGCGTGGTGGCGTACGAGAACGTGCCGGACGGCGCGCGCGTCACCCTCGCCGACGGCCGCCAGGACCGGGCCGAGGCCGTTCTCGCCGCCGACGGGCTCCATTCGGTCGCGCGTGAGCTGCTCATCGACGACGAGCCGGTGAACTCGGCGTACGTCGCCTATCGCGGCGCGGTCCCCTTCGAGCGGGTGCGCGCCAACGGGGTGCACGAGAGGGACGTCGTGCTGTACGTCGGCCCGCACGCGCACTTCGTCCAGTACCCGCTGCGGGGCGGCGAGATGTTCAACCAGGTCGCGGTGTTCCGGTCGCCGAAGGCGCTGGCGGGTGCGGACGACTGGGGCACCCCGGACGAACTCGACCGTGCCTTCGCCGGGACCTGCGACCAGATCCAGCAAGGCCTGCCGCTGATGTGGCGGGACCGCTGGTGGCGGATGTTCGACCGCGATCCGCTCATGAAGTGGGTCACCGGCCGTATCGCCCTGCTCGGCGACGCCGCCCATCCGCCGCTCCAGTACATGGCCCAGGGCGCCGTCATGGCCGTCGAGGACGGCTGGGTGCTGGCCCGGCACGTGGCCGCGCAGCGTCCCCGGCGGACCGGGACCGGCTCGGGCGTCGACTGGGAGACGGCCCTGGCCGCCTACGAGGCGGTACGCCCCGAGCACTGCCGCCGGGTCGTCCTCACCGCCCGCTCATGGGGCGAGCTGTGGCACCACGTCGGCATCAGGCGCGAGCAGCGCAACGCCGTGATGCGGGCCCGCGACACCCACGACTACTCCTTCATGGACTGGATCTACGGCCCCACGGCCCTGACCCCCGACCAGGAGCCCGCGATGTACCGGGCCGTTCCGCTGGACTCGGCCGTCGTCAGTAGCTGAACGACGCGCTCACCGGCAGATGGTCGCTGGCCGTGGCGGGCAGCACCCCCGCCGAGACCGGGTCCAAGCCACGGGCGAGGACGTGATCGATGCGGATGAGGGGGAAGCGGGCGGGCCAGGTGAAGCCGAAACCGGCTCCCGCGGCCTCCTGCGCCGAGGTCATGGTGTGCAGCAGCGGGGCCAGCGCGCGGTCGTCCGTCGTGCCGTTGAAGTCACCGACGAGCAGCATGCGCGCCGAGGGGTCCTGGTCCATGGCGTCGGCCAGCAGTACGGCCGCGGCGTCGCGGCGGGCGGTGGCGAAACCGGCTCCCGGCGTCACGCGCACCGACGCGAGGTGGGCCACGTACACCGTGACCGGGCCTTTCGGTGTGGTGAGCGTGGCGCGCAGGGCACGCGGCCACGGCATGATGTCGAGGGGTTCGGCGCCGGTCATCTCGTACGTGCTCCACAGGCCCACCCCGCCCTGGATCGTGTAGTGCCGGTAGCGGTCGGGCAGTGCCCGGCGGAACGGGTCCCGGGCCACCGACGACAGTTCCTGGACCGCGATCACCTGCGCGCCGGTCGCCGCGAGCGCGCGGGCCGTACCGGCCGGGTCCGGGTTGTCCTCACCGACGTTGTGGGTGACCACGGTCAGGGTGCCGCCCGGGCGCTGTCTGTCGGTGACGGTGTCCCCGTACAGGGTCAGCCAGGCCAGGGCCGGGAGCAGCGCGCCGATGACGGTGAGCGGCGAGCGGCGGATCAGGCCCAGCAGGAGCAGCGGCGGGACCGCCAGCGCCGACCAGGGGAGGAAGGTCTCGATGAGGCTGCCGATGTTTCCGGGGGTGTCGGGGAGGACGGGATGGGCGAGCAGGGCCGCCGCGTACAGGGCGCTCAGTGCGGCGGTCCGGCGTCCCGCACGCCAGTTCGTCCATGGCCCGGGTCCGGGCTCGGGCTTGGGCCCGGGATCGGGCTCGGGCTCGGGCTCGACCGGTGTCCGGGGGGCGGTGGGGGCGGGTTCGGGTTCGGTGGGGGCGGGTTCGGGTTCGGTGGGCGCCGGTTCCGT
>NZ_JBHTZD010000006.1:50669-126743 GCF_042790455.1 Streptomyces sp. NPDC056734 | reverse complement strand
GGGGGGGGGGGGGGGGGGGGGGGGGGGGGGGGGGGGGGGGGCCCGGGGGGGGGGGGGGGGGGGGGGGGGGGGGTTGGGGGTGGGGGGGGGGGGGGTTCGGGTTCGGTGGGCGCCGGTTCCGTGGTGGTCATCGCCGGACTCCCCGCTGTGCCGCCGCGACGAGACGTTCCGACACGTCGAAGACCGTCCGCAGCCCCTGGGCGGGCGTGGTGTCCGCGTCCTGGTGCAGAACGACCCCGAGGATCAGACCGGTCTCGTCCCCGGCGTCGTCCTTTCCCCCGCCCGTCCTGGCCGCCCACATCAGGGCTCCGCCCGCCGGAGTGCTCGAACCGGTCTTGACGCCGACGATGCCGGAGGTCCCCAGGAGCCTGTTCGTGTTGGCGATCGTGCCCACGCCCTGGCCGATGGTGACCTCGTCGGTGGCGACGATCGCCCGGAAGACCTCGTCCCCCATGACCGCACGGGCGAGCTTCAGCTGATCCTCGGAGGTGCTCATGTTCTTGGGGCCGATACCGCTCGCGTCGGTGTAGGCGGTCCGGGTCATCCCCAGGCCGGCCGCCGCGCGGTTCATCTTCGCGGTGAAGGCGTCCTCGCTGCCCGCGTCCCAGCGGGCCAGCTGCCGCGCGATGTTGTTCCCCGAGGGCAGCAGCATCATCTCCAGCAGCTGCCGCTGGCCGAGCCGCTGCCCCTCCTGGACGATCACCGTCGATTCCACGGAGGAGAACGACTCGTCCTGGGCCTGCCGGTCGACCGTGACGAGCGGACCGGACTCCTCCTTCTCCAGCGGATGGCCGGTGAGGATCACATGCGCGGTCATCACCTTGGCGAGACTGGCGATCGGTACGGGGTTCTGCGCCCCGCTCGTCCCGGAACGGCCACTCTCCATTTCGGTGACACTCGCCTGGCCCTCCTCCGGCCACGGCAGCACCAGCGAGCCGGTGCCCGGCGCGGAGCCGGCCGTCGTCCCCGTGCCGTCCCGCGCCGCCTGCGTGCCGCTGACCCAGCAGCCCGCGGTGATCGTCAGGAGCAGGGCCGTCAGCGTGCCCCACAGGACGAACGCCCTGGCCGGCCGTCGGCGGTCGGTGAACGGGCTGGGGCGGAGCTGGACGCGCATGGGCTGCCTCCGGGTCGGGCGCACGGGACCGCACGCGTCACCCACCCTGCAAAGGCGGAGTCTCCGTACCGCTGAGACGGCTCATCCATCGCCGCTCGGGAATGTGTCCGCCGTGTATCGGTGCCGGTGGCGGCCCCGCATTCAGACGTCGTCCGCGCGCCCGTCCCCGGGCGGATCCGTCGCGCACCCGCCCGGCAGTCTCAGGACCGCGATCGCGCCCCCGTCCGGCGCGTTGGCCAGGTCGAGGGTCGCCCCGATGACCCCGGCGTGGCCCAGCGCGATGGTCAGGCCGAGTCCATGGCCGTGACCCCGTTCCGGGGCGCCGGTACGGAAACGCTGGGGGCCCTCCGCCAGGAGGCGGGCCGGGAAGCCGGGCCCGTGGTCGCGTACGACGACGGTCGGGCCGTCGACCGTCACCTCGACGGGCGCCCGGCCGTGACGGTGCGCGTTGAGGACGAGATTGGCGATGATGCGGTCCAGGCGGCGCGGGTCGGTCGAGATCCGCCGGTTGTCGACGACCACCGTCCGGGTCGGCTGCCCGGTCCGGGCCACCGTCGCCTCGACGACGCTGCCCACCGGGACGGGCCGCGCGTCGGCCGCCTCCGCGCCCGCGTCCAGCCGGGAGATCTCCAGCAGATCCTCGACCAGCGCGCGCAGGACGCGTACCCGGTCCCGTACGAGATCGGTGGCGCGGCCGTCGGGGAGCAGTTCGGTGGAGGTGACCAGGCCCATCAGCGGGGTGCGCAGTTCATGGGCCACGTCGGCGGTGAAGCGCTGCTCGGTGAGGAGCCGCCGCTGGAGGGCGTGGGCCATCGAGTCCACGGCACCCGCGATCTCCGTGATCTCGTCCCCGCGCCGGGCGTCCGCCCCGGTACGGGCGTCGAGTTCGCCGTCGGCGATACGGCGGGCGGTGCGCGCGACCCTGCGCAGGCGGAGGTTGAGGAGTTCGGTGACGACGAGGGAGAGGGGGACGATCACCAGGAGGGTCGCCCCCGACACCTTGACCATGGTCCGGTCGAGGGCGGCGAGGTTCAGTTGCTCGGTGCCCATGTGGAGCGTGACGGCGAGGGTCTCGCCGTCCAGGCGCTGAGCGGCCCACATCCACGGGCCGTTACGGCTCTGCGTGTCGTACCAGATGGCGGGCTGGTCCGATGCGCGCACCCGGCTCAGCAGTTCGGGCGGCATCTCCGCCTCGTCCAGGATCGCCCCGTCCACAGGGGTACCGCCGCCGCGCCGGTACTCGTCGGCCGCGGCCGTGAGGGCCTCCGTGGCGCGGCCCGCGCCCTCCCGCTGGTGCCGCTCGGCGGTGGCGTTGTGCACGAGGAGGCCGACGGCCAGGGCGACGGCGCAGGATGCCGCGACCACGAGCGCGGCGATCTGCCAGCGCAGCGATCGCCAGTTCGACAGGCGCCGCCACACCGGACTCCGTAGGCCCGCCGGACTCCGTACGCCCGCCGTGCTCCGTGCGGTCACCTCGTTCCGTGCGGTCACCGTGCTCAGCGCCGCAGTTTGTAGCCGAAGCCACGGACGGTCTCTACGCGGTCGGCGCCGATCTTCTTGCGGAGCCGCTGCACACACAGGTCGACGACCCGGCTGTCGCCGTCCCAGCCGTAGTCCCACACGTTGCGCAGCAGGCTCTGCCGGTCCAGGACGATCCCGGGGTGGGCCGCGAACTCCAGCAGGAGCCGCAGTTCGGTGGGGGCCAGGGCGATCCGCTCACCGTCCCGGAACACCTCAAGGCCACGGGTGTCGATCGTCAGATCACCGAAGACCAGCCGGTCGGGACCGGAGGGCGGGACCGCTGCCGACGCGGGCGCCGCCGCCGGTCCCGGGGTTCGTCCGTCGGGCCCGGGGCGGCCGGGCGTGAAGGTGGCGCGGCGCAGCAGGGCCCGGATCCGGGCGACGAGTACGGGGGTGTCGACGGGCTTGATCACATAGTCGTCGGCGCCCGCCTCCAGGCCCGACACGACGTCCAGCGCGTCACCGCGGGCCGACATCATCAGGACCGGGGCCTGACTGGTCTCCCGTACCTTGCGGCACAGACCGATGCCGTCCAGCTCCGGCAGCATGACATCCAGCAGCAGCAGGTCGGGCGTCCGCTCCCGGAAGTGCTCCAGTCCCGTGAGTCCGTCGGCGGCCGACCGGACCTGGTACCCGTAGCGCTCCAGAGCCATCGCGACCGAGGTACGGATCACCTCGTCGTCCTCGACCAGGAGGAGGGCCGCACCGTCGTTGTCCACGCTCACTGATCCCCCTCGCTCGTTCCCTATGTCCGGATCCGACAGCCTACCTATCGGATTTTTCGGGGGTGAGGGCGGCCGGGCGCTGTTTGTCCGTCCGTCGGCAGCGAATTCACTGTGCCGATCGCCGAGCTTTTAGAAGACAAACCGCTCGAACCATAAAGTGCGCCGCACGGCGAGGATTACACAAGTTAAAAAATGCTCTCAACAATGTTCTTTCTCCGTTGCGGTCACTCATTTGCCGCGCAACTGGAGGAGCGGGCGGAGCGTTAGCGGGACATGACGAAATTGAGATCCCTTGCCTTACGTCGCCGCGGAGCGAAGGCGGGTGCCCTGCGGGCGGAGGACGCAGGGCACGACACCCGGGACACCGAGTCGCTGCTCGTCGAATTTCTCAGCCTGTTGGACGCGACCCAGGAGGAACTCAATCAGCGGTGGAGCGGTCAGGGAAACGCCGCCTACCACACGGACCGCATGCGACATGGGTGAATGACCATGAATCACGACTATATGGATCTCTCGTACGCGCGACGTGAGTGGTACCCCGAGTACCCCGAGTACCCCGAGGCATACCCTCCGGGGCCGGACACCGGCTGGCACGGCAGTCCCATCGACCCCCTGCACGCGCAGGGCCCCTTGGAGCCCCCGGATCCCGGGTGGGACCCGGTCGAGGAACTCGCCTACCTCATGCAGGACGCCGGCCCCGCGGAGCGGACGGCCACCGTCCCGCCGCCGCACGCGGTACCGCATCCCCACGCCGTACCGCCGCCGCACAACGACCCGTCCTCCGGCGCCGATTTCTCCGAATCACTGGAGAATCTGGTACAGATCACGGCGCAGTTGCCGCCCATCCGACGCTCCACCACACGACGTTCCGCCATGGGACATCGCAAAACCCGAACCCGCAAACCGCGTTTCAAGTGGTTGCAGACCGGCAGCTTTGTGATCGTCGCATTCGTCGCCGTCATCGTGGCGGCGGTCAGTGTCTTCGGTGCCATGGCGGCCTACGGGCCGCTCCAGCGCATCACGTCCGACGCCGAGGGCGGGGAAATTCCCTGGTGGCCGCTGCTCGTCTACGGCCCCTGGATCGTCGCCTCGCTCTCCATTCTGCGCACCGCCCTGCATCGGCGCCGGGCTCTGCACTCCTGGTCCGTCGTCCTCATTTTCTCCGCCGTCGCGATAATGCTGTGCGTCACTCAGGCCGAGCGGACCATCGCCGGTATCGCCGGGGCGGCCCTGCCGGCCCTCGCGTCCCTGGCGTGCTTCCAGCAACTTGTGCGGCAGATCACCTTGACCCTGCCACCGCGCAAGAGCGCGTCCCGCCATCGGCAGTAGCCGAACCCCGGCGGGCCGGGTACGAGCGGTAGCGCGTCCCCGAGCGTTCAACGCGTGCACGACTTTGTTCTGATGCGGGGTATCCAGGCCACCGCCGGGACGCGTAGACCGGAGAGGCACGCAAGTGCACTCCCGTTCTCGGGCGGCCCGGCGAAGTGCCGAGCAGATGCCTTTGACCCAGAGGCGTCGCGCGATCTGCCGGCCGATGACCTCGCGTCCCCCGCCGAGGACATCCGCGCCTTCCTCATCGGGAGGGTGTGTGCCGACGATGCTGCGGCCGCCCAAGGCCACCGCCGGTCCCCGGATTCCCGCCCTGGCCCGGATGGACGGCGTCGACATCCTGCACCGCACCCGCTCCGGCCCGCTGGACGTCCTGCTCGTCCCCGCCGGGCCCCTGGCCACCGCCGCCCCCCTGGAGGACCAGGGCCTGAGCGTCACCGTCGCCGACCCGCGCCTCGGGCTGCCCACCGCCTTCGTCCCCCAGGGCCCGCGCGCCCGCTGCTCGCCAGGGCCGGTCTCGACGGACCGGGCATCACGGCCGCCGTTCTCGCCGCCCACCCCGACCAGCGGTCAGGCGGCTCTCCGGAAACGCCTCACCACCGCGCCGCCGGACGGCACCTGACCTCGCCTCACCCGTGGCCGTGCGGGCCGGGGCCGGTCGCGTGCGCCGGGGTGTGGGCGGTGAGGAGGAGATCCTCGTAGGTGTGGTGGTGGCGGGTGGTGGTGCGGTGGCGCAGCAGATCGGCTGCGCGGACGGGTTCGCCCGCGTCGACCAGGGCGCGGGCGAGGGTGTCCTGGATGATCTCGCGTTCGACCCGTACGCCGCCGATCCGTTCCGCCCGCTCGCCCAGCGCCGTCAGCAGGTCGGCCGCCGCGCGGGGGCGGCCCGCGGTGATCTCGGCCAGCGCCTGGACTACGGGGGCCAGGACGTCACGGTAGTCGGGGCGGTCGTCGGCGGCGGCCCGGCGGGCCAGGGTGCGCAGGTCGTCGGTGGCGGCCTCCACGGCCAGGGCCAGGGCCAGGTTGAAGGTGTGGAAGATCTCCGCCGTCCCGCCCGGCGCGGCGAGCAGTTCCCGTACGTGGCCGGGGTCGCTGCGGCCGGCGGGTGACTCCCCGATGAGGAGCAGCCGCCAGTTCGTCGCGGCCCGCATGCCGACATCGGTACGGGCCAGTGCCGTGTCCGCGCGCCTGCGGGCGTCGGGGAAGTCGCCGCAGGCGAGGGACTGGAGGGCGGCGTGCCAGTTCAGGTGCCGTGACTGCACCGCCTGCGGGTCGGCCCGCAGCCACTGGTCGAGGAAGGCGGTGCACGCGGGGCCGGTGCCCAGCTCGTGCCCGGCGTGGGCGAGGGCGTGGGCGGCGACGCCGGAGCGGGGATGCAGACCGAGCGCCCGCTCGGCGAGTTCGTACGCCTCGCGCACCCGGCCCTGTTCCGCCCGGGTGGCGGCCAGCCAGCTGGTCCACGGCCAGTTCTCCGGCCCCGCCACCGCCGCCTGTTCCTCCGTCAGCGCGTCGCCGTGGGTGCGGTAGTCGGCGTCCCCGCAGGCCCAGAACGCGCCGAGCATCAGCCCGGCCGGCTCGTCGGCGGGCCAGCGGGTGAAGTGCCCGGCCAGGTGATCGGCCGTCAGCCGGTACTGCCGGTGGGTGTGGAGGAACACCCCGTACACCAGGCTCGCCTCCCGCTCACCGGCGGCCAGCGCGTCCCGGTGGGCGAGCGCCAGTTGCTCCTTCAGCACGGCGTCGTCCCACCGGTCACCGGTCGCCAGCGCCAGCAGCGCCCGTGCCACACCGCAGCCCGGGTCCGCACCGACCCACTCGCGCAGCGACGCCAGCGTCCGCCCGCTCAGGGACAGCAGGGCGTGCACCGCCCGCTGCTCCAGCGTCTTCGGGTCGGTCACCGGCCCTTCACCGGCACGGTTCACACGCTTGCGCGGATCAGGGCGGTGCAGATGATGCCGCTGTTGCCGCACTGGTTACGCGGCAGGCTCAGCGGCAGACCGGCCTGGTTGCCGCTCGCCACCCCGCTCCCGCCCACGGTGGCGCCCGCGGTCCGGGCACCGCCCTGGCTGACACAGGTGTTGCCGAACACCGCGTTCCCGATCCCGATCACACTCGCGTGCGCGGCACCGGCCGGGACCAGCGCCGCCCCGGCCACCGCACCCAGCACCACGGCCCGCACACCCGCACGCCCCGCGCCGCCACCCGTGCTCCGCGTCTCCACACCCATCGCGCTCCTCCTTCACCCGGCACCGCGTCCCGGCACCCGCACAGACCACGCAAGCCAGACAAATCCCAGCCGCACTCCCCCCAACGAAGAAGCCCGCCTCCCGACACGAATGCGTCACCCCGACCCACCCCGGTCACCCTGATCAAGCCGGCCACCCCGGCCATCCAGGCCGCCCCGGCCACCCCGACCATCCCGATCGGCTCCACGTCACCCCGTATCCGGGTATCCGGGTATCCGGGTATCCGGGTGAACCTCGGCCGCCCCCGGCCCGCCCTCCCCCGGCACCCCGCGCACTCAGCAGTAGCGTGCGGCCGTCCCCACCGCTCGACACAGCTGAAGGCGGCCCCCTGTGGAAGCATCCGAACTTCTGCCCATCATCGCCCTCTTCCTGCTGGTCACGGTGGAGTTCGGCGGCCATGCGCTGCTCCAGTTCATCACCACGCGCCAGGGCACCCTCACCCCTCTGCGCGAGCGGTCCTTCCGCGCCGGGCACGCGCACGCCGGAGTGCTGCTGATCCTCTCCCTGGCCTACTTCCTCTATCTGCCCCGCGCCGACTTCTCCTCCGGCGTCGAGTGGCTGTTCGGGATCCTGCTGCTGGTCGGCGCGCTCGCCCAGTCCGGCGGCTTCTTCCTCCACCTCGCCCTCGGCGCCGAGGGCCGGTCTTCCGTCGGCACCCACGTCACCCGGGCCGGTGCCGTCCTCATCGCCGCAGCCCTCATCGCCCTCGGCGTCGGCCTGATCCAGGCCCTGTGACGGACGCCGTGCGGGTGCGTGCGTGCGCGAAGACGGCGGCGGTGGCGGCGGCCGCGCCGACGGCCAGGGCGATCAACGCGGCGACGGTCGTGGAGTCCGGCGCGGTCACCGGCTGACCTCGGTGGGCCTGCCAGAAGAAGACGGCCGTGAGCCCGAGAAGGGTGGCCGCGGCGATCCAGACCAGGGCGGTGCGGTGGCGGGGCCCGAGGGTCTTGGGGCCGAGGGTGAGCAGCAGACCGAGCAGGGCCAGGGCCTGGAGTGAGTGGACGCCGACGAAGTGAGCGACCCGCTGGTCGCCGCCGACGGTGCTGAAATTGGTGACCGGCATCCCGGGACCGCCGTCGGCCACGCCGACGGTGTGGGCGCCGACGACCGGCATGCCCTGGCCGAGGTCCGCGGCGACCTCCTGGGCCGGGGTCGGGGCGGCGATCATCGGGACGCCGACCGCCATCCCCACCACCGCGAGCGCCAGACCGAGCCACAGGGCCCAGGCCAGGGCGGGCGGCTCGATCCGCTGGAGCAGCAGCAGCACGATGGTGACCAGGGCGAGCAGGGCGGCCACCGAGATGACCACCAGCATGGTCACCGTGAGCGCGCCGGCGAAGTCGCTCCCGAAGTTGAAGTGGCTGGTCGTGCCCGCCGCTGCCGCCCTGACGACCCACAGCACCTCGGCGACCACGGCCACCGCGGTGACCCAGGAGATCAGCCGGACCAGGCGCCGATGCCCCCGGACGAAGGTCAGCAGCCACAGCAGGGTGACCGCGTAGAGGGCGAAGGAGAACGCGAACCGCGCGGGCTTCGCCCAGGCCGCCTGGCCCGTGATCCGACTGGGGTCCACGACCAGTCCCACCAGCGCGGCGAGAGTGATCAGCCCCAGGACGCCCCCCGCCCCCGCCAGCGGCCGGTTGACCGCCCAAGCCCGCCGCACCACAGCCCCCGGCCCGAATGCCTCCACCACGACTCCGCCGTCCCTCGCCCACGAGAACCGCCCACGAAAACCTCTGTCCGATGATCGCGACGAGAGACGCCGAGCCGGCCGAGACACCGTGCGACAGCCGGACAGATCACCCGCCAGCGCCCCCGGCCTGCGCCATCCGGACCCGGCCGACGGTTCCTGGGGCGGCACGTTCCCCCGCGAACCGAGAACAAAGGGAAAGGACCCGGTAAGCAGAACGATTCTCCTCGCGCCGAGGAACACTCCCCCGAGTGAACTTCGGCCCGGTGCCCGGTGAACCGCCCCATAGTGAGAGGACCGGGCGGCAGGGCGATCAGGGTGCCGTCCATGCCCGTCTCCCCTCACAGGAGTCTCGCCATGGAGCCTCTCTTCCGCCTCGCGCTGCTACGGCCCGCGATCGCGCAGGACCCCGACAACCCAAGTGTCGAACTGGCGCAGCAGACGAACTTCCAGCAGGCCCTGGCCGCCGCGTCCAGCGCGCCGGACCCCCGGACCGAGCTGCGCCGGGTCGTCGGCGAGTACGTCGCCGGACCGCTGTTCCTCGCCAGGCCCGAGCAGACTCCGCTGGCCCGGGAGACGGCCAGGTTCGCGGCCACACTGGACCGCCTGCCCGCCCTGGCCTCGGCCCGAGCAGCGGCCAGGGCGGAGGCTGAGGTAGGGACACCAGCCGTGGCGGAGGCTGAGCCCCGTACGGGGCCCGACGGCGAACCAGTCACACAAGCCCCAGCCCAAGCCCCAGCCCCAGCCGGAGGCGACCGGCGTCCGGAGGCCGCCCCGCCCCCTCCGCCCTTTCCGGCCCCTCCGCCCTCCCTGCGGGACACCGTGATCGCCGCCGTCCGGGACGGGTTCGGCGCCGGACCGGCCGACGTCGTACAGGGGGCCGCGTACAAGGACGCCGTGGCGCGGTTGCGGGACAGTGTGCTGGCGATCAAGTATCTGGCGGCCGAGCACAGCAGGCCCCTGGAGGAGTTCGTCCGTCAGCTGCGTCATCTGGAGATCGTGGCCCGGCTGGTGACGAACGCCGCCTTCCCCGCCGGTGCGCAGGAGCTGCGGCGGGCCCGCAGGCGGCCCCTGCGGCTGCCGGGCGCGACCGGCCTCGAACCCGTGACGTCCACCGTCGAGGCCGAGCGCGAGCAGCGTGAGAAGGAGGCGGAGGCGGCCAGGGCGCGGCGCGAGCAGGCCGAGCGACTGCTCGCGCGCTACCGGGCGTTGCGTACGGCGATCGGTGAACTCACCGGGCTCGGCGGCGAGCATTTCCAGATCTCCGCGCAGCGCGAGTCGGGGGAGGTCCTGCCGCCCACCGAGTACACCCCGCCCTCCGAACTGGCCCGCCAGATCAGTTTCCACAGCCGTCTCTCGGAGGCCAACCTCCGGGCACTGGCGGGAGGCACCGGCACGGGAGGAGGCACCGGTACCGGCGGGGGAACAGGTGGCGGCACCGGCGGCGCCGCCCTCCCGGCAGCCGAGGAACCCGTGCCCGAACCCCCCGCCCCCGACGCCGTCTCCGGCGCCGCGCAGCTCGCCGGGCAGGTCTTCGGCGCACGGCCCGATCTGCTGGCCGGTACCCCGGGGTTCGTCCCGGCGGTGCTGGCGGAGCTGGGGTTCCGGCTCGGGGCGGACGCCGTGGGGCAGTTGTCGGAGGCGACCCGCGTACTGCTGGCGGAGCGCGGCATCGAGGTGACGGCCCAGCCGCTGGACCGGATCGTCGCCCTGCTCCAGAGCGAGACCGACCGGACCGCCGCCGACCTGGAGAAACTGTTCGGCAAGCCGGTCAAGCGCAGTGTGCGGCGCATCGGCGACACCCTGGTCACCACCGTCACCCCGGTGCCGTCCGCGTGGAACGCGATCACCATCGGGGAAGGCGAACTGGACCCGGTCGCGCAGGTCCCCCTGGAGGCCGGCCGTGTTCCGGCCACCCGGGGCAGTGTGAAGCCGTCCGGTGTCGCCGACCTTCTCGTGGTGCGCCAGCAGCTGATCGGGTACGAGGGCGCCGACATCGCCCATATCGAGAATGTCCTCAAGGGGGAGACCAAGCTCCGCGAGCACACCCGGCGCGAGGAGACCGAGCAGATCACCGTCACCGAGACGGAGACCACCACCACCGAGGAACGCGAACTGGAGTCGACCGACCGCTTCGAGATGAGCCGCGAGTCCCATGCCGTCATCAAGGAGGACGCGGCGCTGAAGGCGGGCCTGACGGTCACCGGCAAGTACGGCCCCACGGTGGAGTTCTCCGCCTCCGCCGAAGGCTCCGTCTCCCGCTCGAAGGAGGAGGCGACGAACAGCGCGTCCACCTTCTCCCAGGACGTCACCCAGCGCAGCGCCGGCAAGATCTCCGAGCGGGTGCTCCAGCGCACCTCCCTGAGGATCACCACCGAGGTCACCGAGAAGAACACCCACACGCTCGACAACAGCCCCGGCATCGAGCACATCTCCGGGGTCTACCAGTGGGTGAACAAGGTGTACCAGGCACAGATGTTCAACTACGGGCTGCGCACCATGTTCGATTTCATGGTCCCGGAGCCCGCCGCGTTCCTCATCCACACCCTCCAGTCGGCCCACGCCGGGGCCGTGCAGCTGGACAAGCCGCCGGCCTTCAATCTCCAGGCGAACGCGCTCGACGAGACGAACTACCACTACTGGGTGCAGCAGTACCAGGCGACGGATGTCACCCCGCCGCCCGAGGTGTATCTGACCAAGTCCTTCGACTTCAAGGCGGGCGGCGGCGACAGCAGGACCAATTACAACCACTCCGGGCAGGTCACCATCGACGAGGGGTACCAGGCGTTCCAGGGGTCCGTCGCCCATCTGTGCAACATCTGGGAGGGTGATCACTCCCTGGACATCGCCGTGGGCCGCCGCACCCACCGGTTCGGCCCACGGGACGGCTGGGTGTGGATCACCATGCTGGACGAGGAGCAGGGCTCGATCCCGGTCGCCGTCGACAGCTTCCGGCTCTCCCAGGTCTCGGTCGCCGTCGAGATCAAATGCCGTCGCACCGATCGGGCGATGGAGAAGTGGCGGGCGGACACCCACGCCAGGCTGACCACCGCCTACCGCGCCCGGCTCGCGGAGTACGAGGAGAAGGTCGCCGCGCTGACCGTGCAGGCCGGTGTCGTCATCGAGGGCCGCAATCCGCTGGCCAACCAGGAGCTGATCGCCCACGAGCTGCGCAAGAACTGCGTCAGCATCCTCACCAAGCAGCACTTCGACCTCTTCGACGCGATGGACATCAGGGCCGACAAGGTCCCGCAGATCGATGTCGACGAGGCCGCCGCGGAGGGCGCGTACGTCCGCTTCTTCGAGCAGGCGTTCGAGTGGGAGCATCTGACGTGGGTGGCGTACCCGTACTTCTGGGGCCGCCGGAGCGAGTGGGACGAGCGGCTCGCCTACGACGACCCCGACCCGTTGTTCAATCAGTTCCTCAAGGCGGGGTACTGCCGGGTCACGGTCCCCGCCCGCCTGGGTTTCGAAGGCGCCATCGACCATTTCATGAACTTCGGCGAACTGTGGAACGGCGGCCCGCTGCCGGCCGTCTCCAGCCCCCTGTATCTCTCGATCGCCGACGAGATCGCCGAACGGCTCGACCGGCCCGGTGACGAGATCCCGCAGGGCGAGGAATGGACCGTACGCATTCCCACGAATCTGGTGCGGCTGCGGGCGGACGACGATCTGCCCCGCTGGGTGCGCAACGCCTCGGGCGAATGGGTGGAGGCATGAGCCGGTGAAACACTTCGTGCTGGTGGCAGGCTATGAACTGCCGCCGAAGAACCTTCCTTTCCGGACCTATTGCGAGAACCGCGTCAGGCAGCATGTCGCGGCGAACCGGGCCAAGGAGGATCTGGTCTTCCAGATCCTCGACGTGGGGCGCGGGGAGGTCGTCATCCGGACCTTCACCTATCCCGGGGGCACACGCACCGAGTCGGTGGCCGCCGTCCGCTCCTTCGAGCCGGTCACCCGCAACCATTACAACGGCAATGTCTTCAAGGAGAACCAGGACGACGTGATGTCGGTCCTGGACATCTACGACGCCGTACGGACCATCGGCCGGACCGCGCCCGGCACCCTGATGGAACTCAGTTTCCTCTCGCATGGCTTTTCCCACGGCCCGGTGCTGGTCGACAGCCTGGACGACAGCATGGTGGAGGGCCCGAACCCCGACACGGGCCGGCCGGAAACCTTCTGGATCAGCGACAGGTTCCGCGATCCCGACGACAAGGATCCGCGGACCAAGGACTTCGACGTGCCGAACATGACGTACGGGGAACTCGCCGGGTTCCAGGCGGCCTACCACCCCGACGCCATCAATTGGAGCTGGGGGTGCGCGTTCGAGAAAGCCGCGCATCAGATCCTGCACCGGCTGGAATACCACCCCGATTACCGGTCCTCCGGCGTGCCGGACGACCAGGTCTTCGTCTTCACCAATTTCAGCGCGTCACATGTGAATCATCTCACCATGATTCTGCGGACGCCCTTCCCCGACCACCGAAAGGTGGAAATCACCTTCGGCACCTTGAAGCTGTACTTCCACAAACAGCTCCTGGCCTCCTACAGCCACGCCCTCGCCGTCGCCTCCGGCCGGACCACCTTCGGCGCCCTCATCGGCACCTATGCCGAAAGGGACACCGGCCCGCGCCCCCAGATGCACATCAACAAACAATTCACCAGACACTTCACCTTCTACCGAAACTATTTCGGCTTCACCTTCGACCCCGAGGGAAGGTGGTACGGCGCCTACGACCCGGCCTTCCTCTGAGACCGGAGCGGATGCCGGAGCAGATAGCCGGCCGCGATCGACACCAGGACGGCCATGCACGCGATGAAGACCAGCCCCGCGTCCTCCAGACCGAGCGGGCCCGTCAGCAGCCCGACGCCGATCACCGGCAGCGAGATGCCCGCGTAGGCCACCACGAAGAGCGAGGAGATCACCGCCGCGCGCCGGTCCGGCGGAGACGCCCCGGCCACGGCGGACAGCGCGCCGCGGAACGCCAGCCCCTGCCCGGCCCCGCCGACCAGCGCGCTCAGCACCAGCGGCCACAGCAGCTCCCACCGCAGCGCGCCCGCCAGCAGCGCGAGCCCGGCGAGCAGCACGGCACAGCCCAGCGGCAGCGACCGCGCCACCCCGAACCGGCCGACCGCCAGCTGCCCGGCCGTCGAGGCGAAGAAGGCCAGCGCGACGACCAGACCGCTCACGGCGTGGTCGTCCACCCGCAGGAAGTCGGCGAGGAACTCCGGACTGACCGACGTGAAGACCCCGAACAGCGCGAACCCCGCGAACGAGGCGATCGCCGCGGGCACGAACACCGCCCGCACGCTCGGGGGCAAGGCGGCGTACTGGGCCAGCACCCCGGCGAGCAGCGGACCGCAGCCCAGCCCGCCCATATTGGCGGCCGTCGCCACGAACGTGGCCCGTGAGGTCCCGCCCGCCGGTGCCAGTTCCATCACGTACGCCGTGGCGGCCCCGGTGAACAGCCCGGCGGACAGTCCCGACAGCAGCCGCCCCGCGTACAGCCAGCCCAGCCCGGTGGCACACAGGAAACAGACCGCGCTGGCCGCCGCGAACCCCAGCCCGCACAGCAGCACCGCCCGTCTGCCCACGGCGTCCGAGACATTGCCCGCCAGCAGCAGTACGCCGATGACCCCGAAGGCGTAGACGGCGTACACCACGGTGACCGTCAGATCGGAGAACCCGAACTTTTCCTGGTAAAGGGGGTACAGGGGGGTCGGCAGGGTGGTACCGGCCATGCACACGGCGAACACCGCCCCACCGAGCGAACACGCGCGCCACCGCCGGTACCCACCATCCACGCCGCCGACCGTAACCCGCACCCCCACCCACATCCGGGTCCGGCACGCCACCACGGCCGACGGCGCTCCGGTGGGGGTCCGGCCGGGGTCCGGGGCGATCCGTACGTGGACGGGCGCAGCGAAGGGGACACTGTCGGGCGCATACTGGGGGCAATGACAAAGCCCACTGCACCGAAGCGTCATTTGCCTACCAGCCCCTTCAAGGCCCCGGTCGCGCCGGCTCCCAAGCAGATCGCCGTGGGCGACCAGGTCACACACGACATCTACGGCCTCGGCCGGGTCATCAGCATCGAGGACGGGATCGCGGCGCTCGTGGATTTCGGCTCGTCACGTGAGCGGATCCTGAGCCCGTACACCAAGATGACCAAGCTGTAGGACCGCTGTGCCCGGTCGCCGCCCGCCGGCTCCCACCACTGCCCTGTAACGATTGGAAAACCTCTCATCGACTCGACTTCGCTGTTCTCCGCCCCGACAGAGGCGCCCCGCTACGCCAACACGGCATCACCGCCACCGGCGACGAACCCCTTCCAGGCCCCGGATCTCGGGGAGGACGACGACTTCCTGATCGAGGACGCGCTGTCCTTCCCGGACCTGGGTCCGGTTCGCGGCGAGGGGGGCTAGCGTCGGCGCGGCACGGTGGCTTCCGGTCCCCACCCCATGATGTTCGCGCCCGACGACCTCGCGGGGATCGTGCGCGACCGAGCCGTCCGGTCCCCGATCCATGCCATGTCGGGGACCCTGGACGGGACCCACCCAAAGGTCCCGCCGTCTTCCTCTCTGGCGTGAGACCGCAGGAGACCGGGCCGCTCCGTCCCACACCGCGCGGGTCGAGGCCGATGAGGTCGTACCGCTGCTGTACGGGCCGGGGAAGAGCCTCCCGCCTGCTCAGCGGCATGATCAGCCCCGGGCCACCCGGGTTGGCGAGCAGGACACCGGGCCTGCTGGTCCAGCGGGACCTTGATCGTGGCGCACGCGCCCTCAGTCCGGTTCATCACCCTCTCGCTGCGCAGGACACGGCATCACCTCCTCGTCGTCGCAGGGGAACTCCGCGCGCGGGGGGCTCTGGAGAGGGAGGGGAATGAGGGGAGGGGTGAGAGGGGTGACGGGGCCCAGGACTGACAGTGCGTCGGGGTCATCCATGCGGCTATGCATATGCCAAGGGCGCGGTCACCCTCGTACCGCTCGCGTCGCTCCGCTCCGAGGTTCACCAGGGAAACCGTTCTGCTTGGGCCATCCGCTGTCACGGATGTCACCGGCCGGTGACAGCGTTGTCCTGGAACGAAGGCGTGGGTACCCCTGTGGCCCGCCGTCCCCTCATAGTCATCGAGCGAGCACCGATGACCAACAGACGACCAACAGGGGATTTCATGTCCGGCAACCGTCGCAAGGCCCTCCTTCTGTCCGCAGCCCTCGTGAGCGGCGCTCTGCTGATGACCGCCTGCCAGAACTCGGACACCGGTGCCGCGCAGGATCCCGCCACCGCCGCCCCCGCAGGCAACACGGCCGCCCCCACCGACAGCGAGCAGGGCGGTGACCAGGGCTCCGGCGTCGCCGATGGCGGAAGTGACGACGCGCCCGGCTCCGGTGCCGACCTCGGCGACGGTGAGCGCGTGCCCGTCGAGGAGGCCGAGGACGTCGGCGGTGGCGAGGAGGTCGGGCAGGTCTGCGGTGCCAATGACATCTCCTGGAGCACCCGTCCCGAGAGCCAGGCCGGTGGATACATCCTCGTCATCGCCCAGGCCCAGGACGGGATCAGCTGCTATCTGCCCGCCGGTCTCCCGACCGTCGCCTTCGGCTCCGACGGCACCCAGGCCGGCCCCGCCGAACAGTCCGCCGGACCCCAGATCGAACTCAGCGGCGACACCACCGTCTACGCCGGAGTGAACCCCAAGTCCACCAACACCGAAACCGGCAGGGAATTCGACTTCATCATCGTCGGCGTCGGTGACGACGACCCCAACCCCGTCTCCCTGCCCGTCGACACCATCACCGTCGAGGAGCCCATCGTGACCAACTGGCACACCGACCCCGCCGACGCCGTCCCCTTCGGCTGACCGGACCCGCCCGTGTCACGCCGCCGTCCCCACCGCCACCGGCGGCCGTGGATCGACCGGGTGGACGGCGAGGGGGTGGACCGTGACGCTCATCCAGGGCCAGACCGGGAGGGAGGAGATGATGGCGTGCAGTTCGGTGGCGTCGGGCGCCTGCCACAGACCCCAGTTCTCCATCCGGCCGGGTACCCGCCACATACGGACGAGATGACCCGACGCGGCCAGTTCGGCGGCGTGGGCGCGCTCGGCGGCGGAGACCGCGTCCTTGTGAGCCGGGTCCATGTCATGAGGCCAGGTGATCTGGATGTTGACGAGGAATTCCATCGTTCTTTCCGGGTTCCTTAGTTCGCGCGGTGTGCTGGGCACGGTTCGTCTCTGCCGGTCCGGCTAGTCGCCGAACGGGTCCGCCGGGATGCCGTACTCCGTGATGACCGACTTGGTCTGGAGGAATTCCTGGACGGCCTCGACGCCGTTCTCGCGGCCCAGGCCCGACTGTTTGTGGCCGCCGAAGGGGACGGACCAGTGCAGGAGGCGGTAGGTGTTCACCCAGACGACCCCGGCGTCCAGGCGGGCGGTGAGACGGTGCGCGCGGGACGCGTCGCGGGTCCACAGGCCCGCGGCCAGGCCGTACTCCAGAGAGTTGGCCGCGGCCACCGCCTCGTCCTCCGTACCGAAGGGCTGCACGGTGACGACGGGGCCGAAGATCTCCTCCCGGCACACCGCCATGTCGGGGCGTACGTCGGCCAGTACCGTCGGCAGGTACCAGTAACCGCCCTCCGTGCCGCCGGCCGGCTCGGGGCGGCGGGCGCCGGTCAGGGCGCGGGCGCCCGCCCGTACCGCGTCGGACACATAGGACTCGACCCGGGTCAGCGCCGCCGCCGAGGCCAGCGGGCCGATCTGGGTGTCCGGGTCGCGCGGGTCGCCCACCCGGAGCCGGTCCACGGACCGGGCGAAGCGGGTCAGGAACTCCTCGTACACCTCGTCCTGGACCAGGAGCCGGGAGCCGGCCACGCAGGTCTGGCCCGCGGCGGAGAAGGCGCCCTGGCGGGCGGCGGCCACGGCCGCGTCCAGGTCGGCGTCGGCGAAGACGACATGGGCCGACTTGCCGCCCGCCTCGCACACGAAGCGTTTCATCCGGGACGCGGCCCGCGCTCCGATCTCCCGGGCGACCGCCGTGCTGCCGGTGAAGGTGACCATGGCGACGTCCGGATGCCCGGTCAGCGACCGTGCCTCCGCGGCCCCGCCGATGACGGTGCTGACGACACCCGGCGGGAACCCCGCCTCCAGCGCGAGTTCGGCGAGCCGGACGGAGGAGGCCGGTGCCTGGGGCGGGGGCTTGAGGATGACCGTGTTGCCCGCGGCCAGCGCCGGGGCCAGCTTCCAGGAGCCCAGGGACAGCGCGCCGTTGAAGGGGGTCAGCGCGGCGACCACCCCCAGCGGTTCCTGGCGGATCACCGCGCTGGCGCTCGCGCTCAGGGTGCGGGAACGGTCCTCCAGGGTCTCCGCGACCGCCGCGAAGTAGCGGTACCAGCGGACCAGTGCGGCAACCTCCGCCCTGGTCGCCGCGAGGGGTTTGCCGTTGGCCCGGGTCTCCAGCGACGCGAGTTCGTCGCCATGGGCGGCGAGTACGTCGCCCAGGCGGTGGAGGAGGTCGGCCCGGGTGTGCTGGGGAAGGGCCGACCAGGGGCGCAGTGCCGTACGGGCCGCCGCCACCGCCTCGTTCACCGCCTCGGGGTCCTGGTGGGCCGTGGCCCAGTGGGCGCCCGTGGCCGGGTCCAGGAGGGGGACCTCGGTGCCGGCGGGGGGCGTCGCGCGGTCGCCGATGAACGAGGTCCACACCGGCAGGGGTGTGTCGGCCCGGGTGGCGGGCCTGGTGGGGGCTCCGGTGGTGGCCCCGGTAGTGGGCGAGGTCATGGGTGTGCGGTCCTCTCGGTGCTGAGCGCGGCGCGTACGGCGGGCTCGTCGTGGTGATGGCAGGCGATGGTGTGGGCGGGGTGATCACGGTGATCACGGTGATCACGGTGATCACGGTGATCACGGTGATCAGGGTGATCAGGGTGATCAGGGGAGCCAGGGGGGCCGGACCGGTCCGTACGGGTGCCGGGTCCGGGCACCTCCGTGGTCGGCGGCGGCTCCGTGCGGCACAGCTCGGTGGCGAAGGGGCACGCCCGCTGGAAGCGGCAGCCGGGCGGCGGGTCGGCCGGGTCCGGGGGCTCGGCGCGCGACCGGGTACCGGCACCCGGCAGCGGGGCTCTCGGGTCGGGCACCGGGACGGCGGCGAGCAGGGAGTGGGTGTACGGATGGCGGGGCGAGGCGAATACCTCGGCGCACGGCCCGCTCTCCATGATCCGGCCCCCGTACATCACGACGACCCGGTCGGAGATGTGCCGGACCACGCTCATGTCGTGGGAGATGAAGAGGAAACTCACCTCGCTGTCCCGGCGCAGATCCTTGAGCAGATTGACGATCTGGCCCTGCACGCTGACGTCGAGGGCCGAGACGATCTCGTCGCAGACGATGAACCGGGGCTCGACCGCGAGCGCCCGTGCGATGGCGGCGCGCTGCCGCTGTCCGCCGGACAGTTCGTGCGGGTGGCGGTCCGCCAGTTCGGGGGCGAGACCGACCTGGGCGAGCAGCTGCGCGGCCCGTTCGCCCGCCTGCTCCCGGGGGACCGTGCGATGGACCTGGACGACCTCGCGGATCATCGCCCCGATGGTCATCCGGGGGTTGAGGCTCGCGTACGGGTCCTGGTGGACGATCTGGGCGACCCGGGGCAGCGACTTGTCGGCGCGCAGCCCGGCCAGCGGGCGGCCCTCGATCAGGATCTCTCCGGCGACGACCGGGGACAGGCCCACCAGGGCCCGTCCGGTGGTGGTCTTGCCGCTGCCGCTCTCACCGACGATGGTGACGATGCTGCGCGCGGGCACCGTGAAGGAGACGCCGTCCACCGCGCGAGCGCTGCCGGTCACCCGGCGCAGTACCCCGGTGCGCAGGGGGAAGTGGACCTGGAGGTCCGTCACCGTCACCGCGTCGGGCGGGGTGGTGGAGGGCGGGTCGATGGCCGGGGCGGTCTCCGTGCTCATGCGGGCACCCTCTCGGTGTGCGGTTCGCCGGCCGGTGCCGGATGGGGGCAGCGGACCGTGTGCTCGGGGTGCGCGCCGGGTGGGTGGAGGAGTTCGGGTACGGCGTCGCCGCACTCGGGGCGGGCCATCGTGCAGCGGGGCTGGAAGGCGCAGCCGGGGGGTGGGTCCGCCGGGTGGGGCGGGAAACCGGGGATGGCGGGGAGCCGGTCGACCTGGCGGTCCAGGCGGGGGACGGCGGCCATCAGGGCGCGGGTGTAGGGATGGCCGGGGGCGTCGAAGAGGGCGGTGGTGGGGGCGGTCTCGACGATCCGGCCGCCGTACATGACCGCGATCCGGTCGGTGACCCCGGCGACGACCCCCAGGTCGTGGGTGATCAGGACCAGGGCCATCCGCAGTTCGCGGCGCAGGCGGTCGATCAGGCCGAGGACCTGGGACTGGATGGTGACGTCCAGGGCGGTGGTGGGTTCGTCGGCGATCAGCAGCCGGGGTTCACGGCTGACCGCCATGGCGATGAGGACGCGCTGGCGCATCCCGCCGGAGAGTTCGTGCGGGTAGTTGCCGAGCCGGTCGCGGGGGCCGGGGATGCCGACCAGGTCGAGCAGTTCCGCGCACGTGTCCTTGGCCCGGTGGCGGCTGTGTCCGTCGTAGCGGACGAGGGGTTCGGCCATCTGGGCGCCGATGGTCATGGCCGGGTTGAGCGCGGAGAGCGCGTCCTGGGAGACGAGCGCGATGCCGCTGCCCCGGACCTGCCGCAACTGCCGCCGTCCGAGCCGGGTCAGGTCCCGCCCCTCGAAGGCGATCCGGCCATGGACCTCGGCGCCCTCGTGCCCGAGCAGGCCGAGCACGGCCAGCATGGTCTGGCTCTTGCCGCACCCCGATTCGCCGACGACCCCGAGGGCCTCGCCCTCGGCGACGCTGAAGGAGACGTCCCTGACGGTCTCCACGGAGCCCGCACCGGGCGAGGGGCCGGATGATGAGCCGGACGGTGCGCCGGCGCGGTCCGGGTAGGCGACCCGGAGGTGTTCCACTTCGAGAACGGACACGCTGGTGCCTTCCGCTACGCGAGCTTGATCTTGGGGTTGAAGTACGCCTGCACCACATCGACCAGGAAGTTGATGAGGACGAAGGCGACGGCGATCATCAGGACTCCGCCCTGGACGAGAGGGATGTCCCGGCTGGAGATGGCCTGATGGAGCGCCAGGCCGATGCCGGGCCAGGAGAACACCGTCTCGGTGAGCACCGCCCCGCTGAGCAGGAACCCGGCCTGGAGTCCGATCACGGTGACGACCGAGGGCATCGCGTTGGGCAGCACATGCCGGGTGATGACCCGCAGCTCGCCGATGCCCCGGGAACGGGCGGTGCGGACATAGTCGTTGCCGATCACCTCCAGCACGGCCGACCGGGTCATCCGGGCGATCACCGCCAGCGACCACGCCGACAGGGTGATCACCGGCAGCACCATGTGCGCGGCGACGTCCAGGGCTCCGCCGCCCCCGCCGATGGAGGTCATGCCGGTCGCGGGGAGCATCCGCAGCTGGAGCGAGAAGACGACGATCAGTACGAGGCCGAACCAGAACGACGGCACGGAGTTGAGGAACAGCACGCCGACCGTCAGCCCCCGGTCCCGCGCGGAGCCCGGCTTCATGGCGGCCCAGGTGCCGATCGCCACCCCGGCGAGGGCCGCGACCACGATCGCGGTGCCGGAGAGCAGGAAGGTGTTCAGGAGCCGGTCGGAGAGCACCTCCGAGACGGGGCGGCCGAAGGAGAGCGAGCGGCCGAGATCGCCGCCGAGCAGATTGCCGAGGTAGGTGAAGTAGCGGGCGACGGCGGGTTCGTCGAGCCCGAGGTCCGCGCGCAGCGCCTGCCGGTCCTCCTCGGAGGAGGTGGGGCCGAGCAGGGCGGTCGCCTGGTCCCCGGGGATGATCTGGCCGAGCCCGAAGGTGGCGATGGTCACCCCGAGGACGACGGGGATCATCTGGAGCGCCCGGCGCAGGGTGAAGGTCAGCATGGTGTGTCTCCTGGGCTGTTCCTGACCGGGCGGGCGGGGGCCGAAGCCGCAGCAGAAGCCGGGGCCGAAGCCGGGGCGGTGACGGAGGCCGGGGCCGCGGGCTTCCGCTCGCCGGGAACAGCTCCACCCGTACCCCCGCCGAGCGCGGCGCGCAGCCGGCCCTTGCGCCCGGGGCGGCCGGTCCGGCTGCGCGGGTCGAGCCGGTCCCGTACGCCGTCGCCGAGCAGGTTGAAGCCGATGGCCAGGACGACGATCACCAGGCCGGGGATGGTCGCCACATGGGGCGAGGTGACCAGCAGGGCACGGCCGCCGCTGAGCATCTGGCCCCAGTCGGGCGCGGGCGGCTGGGCGCCGAGGCCGAGAAAGGCGAGGCTGGCGCCGAGGATGACGTTCCGGCCGGTCTGGAGGGTGGCGAAGACGGCCAGCCCGCCGAGCAGGTTGGGCACGATGTGGCGCAGGGCGATCCGGCGGTGCCCGTA
The DNA here is from genome assembly GCF_042790455.1 of Streptomyces sp. NPDC056734. Classification (NCBI taxonomy): domain Bacteria; kingdom Bacillati; phylum Actinomycetota; class Actinomycetes; order Kitasatosporales; family Streptomycetaceae; genus Streptomyces; species Streptomyces sp. NPDC056734. Next base: position 104,692 of record NZ_JBHTZD010000006.1, on the reverse strand, counting down.
GCCCAGGACCCCGGCGGCCTCCACGTACTGCTCCTGCCGCAGGGACACGACGCTGCCGCGCACGATCCGGCCGAACTCGGGGACGGTGACCACGACCATGGCGATCACCATGGAGGTCAGTCCGGGCCCGAGGGCGACCCCGATGCCGAGGGCGAGCAGGATGCCGGGGAAGGAGAACATCACGTCGAAGAAACGCATCAGGACGCTGTCCAGCCAGCCGCCGACGTAGCCGGAGACCAGGCCGAGCAGTCCGCCGATCAGCAGGGCGATCAGGGTGGGCACGACCGCGACCAGCAGGGCGAGTCTGCTGCCGTGCATCAGCCGGCTGAGGATGTCCCGGCCGACCTCGTCGGTGCCCAGCGGATGGCCGCCGCTGAAGGGGCCCAGACCGATGGCCGCCGGGTCGGTGGCGAGCGGGTCGGCGGGGGCGATCCAGGGGGCGAGCAGCGCGACCAGGACGGTGACGGCGACGATGGCGCCGCCGATGACCGCCGTGCTGTTGCCGCCGCGGGCCGCGCGCAGCAGTCGGCGCAGGGTGACACGGGCGGCGGCCCGTGAAGCGGGGGGTGGTACGGGAGCGGGTGCCGCAGTGGGTGCGGTGGGCACAGTGGCCTTCATGGCAGGAACCTCCTCACCGGCGGCGGATGGTGGTGTAGTCGATGTAGACGGACGGTGCCGCGACGACGCCCTCGACCTTGCGGCTGAGCAGCCGGGGCAGCCGGTCCTGGTAGAGGAAGACCCAGGGCGCGTCGGCGGCGATGGTGTCCGCCGCCCGGCGGTACAGCTCCATCCGGGTCGTCTCCCGGGGTTCGGCACGGGCCCGGTCGAGCAGGGCGTCGACGGCCGGGTTGCGGTACCAGCCGCGGTTCACGCCGTCGGGGGGATGCAGGTCCCCGCTGAACATCCGCTCCAGGAAGTCACCGGCGTCGGCGCCGGTGGTCCAGCCGTTGAAGGAGCCGTGGACGCCGTCCTTGTATCCGGCGCCCTCCTCGGCGACGAGCGAGGCGAACTCCATGTACTGGACCTCCAGTTGCACACCGACCGCTTTGAGGTCCTGCTGGATCAGCGACATGATCTCGGTGGCCTGGGAGAAGCCGGGCCCGCTGTCGGGCGCGAGCAGGCGCAGCCGTACGGGGGTGGGTACGCCGCTCTCCGCGATCAGTCGTCTGGCCAGGGCGGGGTCGTGGGCGTAACGGGCACCCTGAGTGCTGTCCCCCTGGTCTGGCTGGTCCCCCTGGTCCTGCTGGTACGCCTCGTTGCCGCGGGGCAGTGGGCCGTGCGACGGGGTGACCTGGTCGGCGGTGAGGGTGGCGATGGCCTCCCGGTCCACGGCGTGGTTGAGCGCCTGCCGGAAGACGGCGTTGTCCGTGGGGGCGGTACGGGTGTTGAGCCGCAGGAAGTACTGGTTGGCGGGCTCCGGGTACTGGACCGTCATGGTGCCCTGCCCGGCGAGCTGGCGTACCTGCTGGGCGCCCGCGCTGAGGATCGCGTCGACCTCGCCGGTCTGGGCGGCGATGGCCAGCGTGGTCGGGTCGCTGACCGACTCCACGATGATGGACTCGGTCTTCGGCACCCCGCCCCAGTAGTCCGGGTTGCGGGTCAGCTCGACCCGTTTGCCGTGGTCGGCGGCCTGCTGCCGGTAGGGCCCGGTGCCGACGGGGTGCAGCCCCACTTCGTCGGGGTCGTGGGCGCGCAGCACCGCCGGGCTGATGAGGGACATCCGCCGGTCGGTGAGCACGCGGGGCAGACCGGCGTACGGCTTGGTGAGCCGCAGGGCGACGGTGTGCGGTCCGCGGACCTCGACGCGTTCGATCCAGCGGGTGAGGAACTTCATGTTGCCGGCGGCGGTGGCGTCGTACACCGGGGACTTCTCGTCGCTGATCCGGTCGAAGTTGAGCTTGACGGCGTCGGCGTCGAAGCGGGTGCCGTCGGCGAAGGTGACGCCGGTGCGCAGGCCGAGGGTGTAGGTGAGAGCGTCCGGGGACGCCTCCCAGGAGGTGGCGAGGCCGGGCCGCAGCTCCGGCGCCCGGTCGGTCCTGGTGCCGAGGTCCTCCCGGATGAGCGGGTCGAAGAGCGCGTCCACGACCCGCAGCCCCACGGTGCCGGAGAGGCGCTGCGGATCGAGTACGGGTATCTCGCCCTCGGCACCGATGACCAGGGTGTCCGGGTCGCGTCCGAAGCTCGGCGGCGAGGCACAGCCGGTGAGCAGCAGGGCGCCGGCGAGCAGGGTGCCGGCCGTGCGGCGGAGGGTGACGCGGACGCCTGAGCGTGGTGCGCGCGATGCGCGCGGCGGACGGGGCGCAGCGGGTGGGCCCGGTGGTGACCCGGGTGGGTGGGTGAGCCTCATGAGTGCGGCCTTTGTTCGGGGAGTCTCATGGGTGCGGTCTGTGTGTGCGGGGGGTGAGGGGCACGGGTGTTGTGCGCGTGGGTGTCATACGTGCGGGCGTCATACGTGCGGGTGTCATACGTGCGGGCGTCGTGCACACAGGTGTCGTGCGTGCGGGTGGCACGCGCACGGGTGTCAGGCGCGCCGCATCCTGTTCCCGGGGTGTCATGGGCGCACCCCCCGTTCCCGTCCGAGGTCGCGCAGCACCGTCGTGGCGGCGTTTCTGCCGGGGGTGCCGGTGACGTATCCGCCGGGCCAGGTGCCGCTGCCGCTGACGTAGAAGCCGGGCAGCGGGGTCCGGTAACCGGCGAGGGCGGGGTGCGGGCGGGCGCCGAAGAGACTGGCCGGGAGCATGTCGCCGTGGGTGATGTTGCTTCCGGCCAGGCCGAGTTCGCGTTCCATCTCCACCGGGTTCATGAAGCGGTGGTCCACGATCCGGTCGGCGATGCCCGGCATCAGCAGGCTCAGCTGCTCGACGCAGCGCCGCCCGAAACGCTCGGTCCGTGCGGTGTCCCAGGGCCCGTCGTGCGGCCGGTAGGGCGCGTGCCAGGCGTTCAGGCTGATCAGGTGGGTGGTGCCGGGGGTGAGTCCGGGCGAGGTGAGGGTGGGGGTGAGTCCCCACATCAGGAGCTCGTCACCGGTACGGCCTTCCAGCGCGGCGGAGATCGCCGCCTCGATGGTCTTGGGCCCGGACCCGAACCGGAACTGGCAGGCGCGTACCGCCTCGGGGTCGGCGTCGTCCGGCAGTCCCGCGTAGGACGGGAGCGAGTCGACCTCCAGGACCACCTTGAAGGCGGAGCCGCGCATCGGTGTCGCGAGGACGGCATCCCCGATGCCGGAGTCCATCGCCTCCGCGTCGAGGAGGTCACGGAAGAGATGGTGGGGGTTGACGGTGGAGATCACGCGCGGGGCCAGGAACTCCTCGCCGGCGGGGGTGACGACACCGCGTACCCCGTCGGGGCCGTGCAGGACCTGTGCCACGGGGGTGCCGGTGCGTACCCGCACGCCGTGCGCCCGGCAGGCGCTCTCCAGGGCGTCGACGATGGCGCTCATCGAGCCGACGGGCAGACCGGTGGAGCCGCGCAGGGCGAGGCGTTCGGCGCCGTCGGTGCCTCCGGCGTACGGGCTCCCCGCGGCGGTGGCGGCGAGCGCGAAGGGCCGCATCATCAGCCCCACGGCGGTGCCCGGCGTGGACGGCGGGACGAGCTGCGCGTTGAGCGCGAGCAGCATGAGCAGCGCCTTCGCCCGGTCGGAGACCAGGTGCGCATCGAGCAGCGCGGTGAGACCGCCCTCGAAGACCAGCTCGAACAGCCGTCGGTCCGCGGCCCCGGTCAATCGTTTCTTCAGTACGTCGAGGGAGGGCGGTGTGCTGTCCAGGTGGACCCCGAGCCGGGCGCCCAGCCGCTCCAGGCCACCGATCAGTCCGCGGTAGCGGGCCGCCTCGCCAGGGGCGAAGGCGTCGAGTTGGGCGTCGACGCGGGCGGGGTCGCGCCAGCCGATGAAGCAGCCCTCGTCGAAGCGGTGGACCACGGTCGGGTCGACCCTGACGAACCGCAGGCCGTGCCGGGCGAGTTCGAGTTCGGCGACGACGGCCGGGTTGAGGGAGCCGGGCGAGTTGGTGAAGGCCAGCCGGCGGCCGGGCAGGAACTCGTACGCGCCGCAGGGGCCGCCGAGTCCCGGCCGGGACTCCAGCAGGGCGACCCGCAGCCCCGCGCGCCCGAGATAGGCGGCGGTCACCAGTCCGTTGTGGCCGCCGCCGACGATCACCGCGTCGTAGTGGTGACGGCTGGGCTGTGGGCGTCTCATCTGGTGCCGTGCCTCTCAGGTACGGGGGGCGGCGGTGAAGGCGTCCTCGAACAGGTCCACCCAGTTGCCGCCGGACATCCGCGCGACCTCGGTGGCCGTGAAGCCCCGGTCGAGCAGCCGCTCGCGCACGGTCCCGTAGCCGCGGCCGGCCGCGAACCAGTCCGGGAACTCGACCGGGCCGGAGATGGGCACCATCGGGCTGCGGCTCCACCGGCCCTGCCGCCACCAGTGCAGTTCCTCGTCGCCCTGGCCGGCGTAGTAGTCCGAGCCCAGTCCGACGTGGTCGACGCCGATGAGTTCGGCGGTGTAGGCGACCATGTCGCAGAAGCGGTCCACGGTGCAGTCGACGCCGTCGGGGGCGATCCTCGGGTACATGCTCAGCCCGACCACGCCACCCGACTCGGCGGTCTGCTTGAGGACGGTGTCGGACTTGTTCCGCAGCGCCAGTTCGACGTCCTCGCCGACGAACGCGCGGGGGTTGGCGTGGGTGACGGCGACGGGCCGCTCCGAGGCATCGATGGCCTCCAGGGAGGTGCGTTCATTGCAGTGCGAGATGTCGACGAGCATGCCGACCTGGTTCATCTCGCGGATGAGATTGCGTCCGTAGGTACGGGAGAGTCCGGCGTCCTCGCCCTCCCAGCAGCCGGCTCCGGCGGAGTTCTGGGTGTTGTAGGTGAGCTGGGCGATCCGCACCCCGGCCTGGTGGAAGGCGCCCACGAGGTCGAGGTCGTCCTCGAAGGGACTGCTGTTCTGGAAGCCGAGGACGACAGCGGTACGTCCTTCCTCCCCGGCCCCGCGGATGTCGTCGGCGGAGCGGCCCTCGCGCAGCAGGTCGGCGTGCTCGGCCAGCAGCCGCTGCCAGCGGCCCACCTCGCGCATGGTCTCGGTGGAGTCCTCCCAGATGGCCACCGTGGCGTGGATCGCGGTGATCCCCGCGGTGTGCCACTCCTCGAAGCGGGCTCGGGAGGGCTTGACGAATTGCAGGGCGTCGACGAGCACGGGGGCGTTCTCCTTGGGGTCGGAGTCGGGGCCGGGGCCAGGTTCGGGGCCGGGTTCGGGGTGAGCGCTCATCAGCCCGCGGCCTGACCGGCCTGACCGGCCTGACCTGCCTGGTCGATCTGATGGATCTGGCCGAGTCGGCCGAGCGCCGGGATCTCGTCCCGCAGACCGAGGTGGCGCAGGGCCCGCCACAGGGACGCCTGGTTGCTGGTGACGACGGGCAGACCGGTGTCCATCTCCAGGTAGGGCAGCACCTCGAAGGTCCGGAAGGTGCCGCAGGAGATCAGCAGGGCGTCGGCGTCCGGGGCGGCGCGGTGCAGGCTGCGGCCGAGCCGGTAGGCGCTGTCGGCGTCGTGGACGCTGGCCTCGTACGGGTCGGTGATCTGGAGCCCCTCGATGACCGGGACCTCGAAGCCGACGGCGGTGAGGTAGTCGCGCAGCGCGTCATTGACCTCGTCGGTGTAGATGCTGCCGACTGCGACGGACCTCGCGCCGACCGCGCGCAGGGCGTCCACCTGGGCCTGCATCATGGTGATGGCGGGGACTCCGGTCTCCGCGGTGATCTCGTCGGTGACCTTCTCGTCGGTGCCCGGCCCGGGGATGAAGGTGCCGGGGGCACCGCACTGGACGATGAGGTCGACCTTGGCGGTCGCGAGCTGCCGGGACGCCTCCAGGACCTGCGCCATCATCGTCTTCAGCCCGTCGGCGTCGACCCGGGGGACGATGGTCCGCGCGTCGGCGAAGGCCACGCCGGTCGGGGCGACGGAACGCCATTCCTCGGCGCCCTCGATGGCCGTCGCGGGACGTATCTGCCCAATACGGGCACGCCAGCCGAGTAGCATACGAAATCTCTCTTTCCGGTACGCGCCGCCATGCTCTCCGGCGACCTGGGATCCGAATCTGGGACAGTGGACCAGATCGGTTGGGACAACGTACCCACGACGGCGGAGACAGGTCAATGGGGTGGAGGGGAAGCGCTGAACACGCCATAGAGGGGTGTGTTCTGGCCATGGGTGGGCCGCCGGGACCTCGCCCGGTGCCGCCGCTGAACGCGAAAAAGCCCGCTACCCCCAGGGCGGGGTAGCGGGCAGCGAAGAGTTGGTGACCGGTGGCCGACGGGCCTGCTCGCCGATCAGGCCGGCTGCCGCCAGCGGACGGTGATCTCCGCGGCGGCGGCCCGCAGCACGGGGACGAGTTCGGCCGTGCGCTCGTCGGTCAGACGGGACTGGGGGCCGTAGATGCTCAGCGCGGCGACGACGCGGCCCTGCGTCCCGATGGGGACGGCCACTCCGCAGCCGCCCGGGATCCACTCCTCGCGGCTGATGGCGTATCCCTGCTGACGCGCCCCATCGATCCGGCTGAGGAGAAGGGACTCGGCGTCGTCGGGTCCGGGGTCGGCGGCCGTGTGCTCCCGCACCAGTTGGCCGAGCTGCTCGGGGGACAGCATCGACAGCAGCACGCGGCCGGTGGCACCGGAGAAGAGGGAGTAGGGACGGCCCACTCCGGTGATCAGCCGCAGCGGCTGGGGGCTCTCCGCCTCGTAGACGGTGACCCGGCGTCCGTCGACGACCGTGGAGACACATGCCGTCTCCCCGGTCAGGGCCGCGATGCGGGAAGCGGTGGCCGAGGAGGCGCCGACGAGGTCGCTGTTGGCGGTGTGCTTCCAGGCGAGGGTCAGGGCGGCGGGTCCGATGACGTACTTGCGCGTGCCCTCGTCGGCGACGGCGAGCCCTGCGTGTTCCAGGGAGGCGAGGATGCGCTGCACCGAACTCTTGCTGATCCCGAGGTCGCGGCTCAGTTCCCGGACACCGCGCGGCCGGTCCGCCTCGGCGATGGCCTTGAGGACCTGGATGGCGTGATCGACGATCTGCACGGTGCCCACCGGCCGCGTACCGGCACCGGGCCGGTCGTCGTCGGGACCGACGGGCCGAGAGCCCGCCCCGGTGGGGGCCGCGGAATCAGGTGCAGTCGCCATGGAACGCGGCAATCTCCCTCATGAGCAGGGTCAGGAACACGACCGGGTGCGCCGCGGTGGCGGACGCGGGTGGTACGCCGGCTCCGTGATTCACCGAAACGGCAGTATCACACAGGCGCTCCGGCGAGGGGCAAGAGCGGCCGGGGCGAGCGGGATACGGGCGGGGGTGGGCGGATGCGGGCGGGGCCGAGGTTCGTACCGCGACGGCGGACGCGGGGCGGTGCCGACCGTGGCGCAGACACCGCCCCGCGCGCACCCAGGCATGTCGAGGATCTCGCCCCCGGCGCGCACCTGCCGGGCGTCAGCGCCCCGCCGCCGCCCCGCCCGGCGCGCGGACCATGGACGTCGCCGACCAGCGGCCCGGACCCAGGGCGGCGATGAGGAGGAACGACCAGCAGAACATGGCCGCCGCCTCGCCGCCGTTCTCGATGGGGAAAAGGGCGTCGGACTGGTGCTCCACGAAGTACGCGTACGCCATGGAGCCGGAGCACAGCAGGGCCGCGGGGCGGGTCGCGACACCGGCCAGCACCAGTACGCCGCCGAGCAGTTGGATGACGGCGGCCCACCAGCCGGGCCATGCGGCGATCTCGGGCTGGGCTCCGTGCGGACCGCCCAGGACGTCGAACAGCGTGGCGGCCCCGTGGCAGGCGAACAGCAGCCCGACGACGATCCGGAAGAGCCCGATCACGGACTCCCTGTTCCTCTCCAGCGCTTGCATCGGTGAGGCTCCTCTCTCGCGCGGCACCCCGGCAGGGGGCGGCGTCGTGGTGGGGGTGGAGGTGTTACCGGAGGCGTAGCCCCGTAGCTGGACATAACAGGACATCACAGAAGCGCGGCACGAAAGGGCGCCACACGAAGGCAGTGCGTACGTGCTGAGCGGCGCGAGGGCTGTGCGGGGGCCGTGCGGGGGCTGTACGAGGACAGGGCCTGGCCTTTGCAGTCCCGAGGTGACGGCTGCGTTTCGCAAACTCTGAACCACCCCCGGCCCGCTTGTCTAGACCAATAGGGCGAGAAGTTCGGACACGGCGAGGAGTGGGCAAGTCGGCCGGGCCGGCGGGCAGTTCGCCCCCGACACCCTCTTGACCGCAGCCAGATCCCGACTATGGTCTAGACCTGAAACGGGGAGGTCTAGACCAAGGCTGCCGAGAACGTGTTCGAAAGAAAGGTACGAAATGAACCACAAACGACGGATTGCCGCGACCATCGGCGCGCTGATCGCGCCCGTACTCGCCATCAGCCTCCCGGCGAGCACGGCCAGCGCCCACGGCTGGGTCACCTCCCCTGCGAGCAGGCAGGCCCAGTGCGCCTCGGGCGTCGTCGACTGCGGCCAGATCTCGTACGAGCCGCAGAGCGTCGAGGGGCCGAAGGGGCTCACGAGTTGTAGCGGAGGCAACGCGGCGTTCGCCGAGCTGGACGACGACAGCAAGAACTGGACCGTCACGCCGGTCGGCTCGACCTTCACCTTCACCTGGAACCTCACGGCCCGGCACGCCACGGACACCTGGCAGTACTACATCGGCAACGACAAGATCGCCGAGTTCGACGACAACGGCGCCATCCCCGCGGCCACGATGAGCCACGAGGTGGACTTCGGCTCCTACACGGGCGAGCAGACGGTCCTCGCCGTCTGGAACGTGGCGGACACCACCAACGCCTTCTACTCCTGCGTCGACGTCAACATCGGCGGCGACACGGGCGGTGGCGACGGCGGCGGTGACGGCGGCGGCACCGACCCGGCGACGTGCGACGCCCCCGCGTGGAACGCCGGGAACGTCTACGTCGGCGGCGACACCGTCTCCCTCGACGGTCACACCTGGCGAGCCAAGTGGTGGGTGACGGGCGAGGAGCCCGGCACCAGCGGCGAGTGGGGCGTCTGGCAGGACCTCGGCGTCTGCGCGTAGCACCGGGTGACGGGACCCGCGCGGACACCGTCCGCTCGACGGGTACCGTCCGCTCCACGGGTACCGCTCGCTCGACGGGTACCCCTTAGCTCCTCCTCCGGCGCCGGGACGGCGTGGCTCGGTCAGGGCCGACGCCGTCCCGGCGCCGGAGGCGTGTGGGGGGTGCGTCGGGGGTGCGTCGGGGGTGCCGTGTGCGGCCTGTCTTCGAGGAAGCGGTACGCGTACCAGACGGTGGTCGACCGGCTGCCCTTCACGTGAAGCCCGGTGAGGTGACCGGCTCTGCGAGATCGGCACCCTGCTGGACGCCAAGTCCGTGCACCCCGGGTGATCGAGCCGGCGGGACTCGGCAGCGTGGCCCACAAGCGGGTGGGCGCCCTCTCGCTCGGGACGGGCCGGCGACTGGGCATCGCCGACGCCCTGCTCCGCACCCGGCGGCGGCATGGTCACCTTGTGGGGTGGAGCCAGGCGGTCGGGGTGTGTCGTAGGTCACGGGAAGCCGGTGCGGGGTGGCGGACAGCTGTCTGAGGTGAGCATTCATCTGCGTACCCGGATAAGAGCCGGGGATCCGAGCGCGTACGGGGAGCTGTTCGACAGCTATGCGCGCGCGGTGTACAACCATGCCTTCCGGCTGACGGCCGACTGGTCGGCCGCTGAGGACGTCATGGCCGCCACCTTCATGGAGGCGTGGAAGCTGCGGGAGCGGGTGGATCCCGAGGGGGGTTCGCTACGGCCCTGGCTGCTGGGGATCGCCACCAACACCGCGCGGAACCAGTTCCGGTCCAACCGCCGGTACCGGGCCGCCGCGAACGCCGCCGCCGCGGCCGAACTGTCGGTGCCCGACCACGCCGACGAGGTGGCGGGCCGGATCGACGACCGGCGGCGGCTCGCGAGTGTCCTCACCTCGCTGGCGGCGCTGCGCCGACCCGAGCGGGAGGTCATCGCGCTCTGTCTGGGCGAGGGCCTGGACTACGAGTCCGCGGCCGAGGCGCTCGGCATTCCTGTCGGTACGGTCGCCTCCCGGCTGTCCCGGGCCCGCAAGAAGCTGCGCGCGCTGGCCGAGGCCGAACTCACCCGCCCGCCGACCGCCACGCCCGGCCCGGCCACCGGGCTGTCGCGGCCCGCCACCGAGACGACCGGGAAAAAAGTACGCGGGAATGCACGCGGAAAAGTTCGCGGGAATCGGGAAGTCGACCGCCCCCTCCGACAGACAAGAGGCGATCACGACCACGCGATCCGGCCCGCGCAGGAAGGAAACCGATGAACGCGAACCCGTCCCGGAACCACCGGCACCCCGCCGAGATGGACGAGAGCGCCCAGCTCATGTCCCAGACGGCACGCGACCTGCCACCGGGCCGTCACCAGTTCCACAAGGAGCGTCTGATGGCCCAGATCCACGACACGCGGCAGAGCGAAGCCCGTACGGCCACCCCCGCCCCCGGCAAGCGGACCCGGCGGCTGCGGCTGCCCCGCCCGGCGATCACCCTGCCCGCGATGGCGGCGGCCGTGGCGGGCGTGATCCTGACCACGACGGTGCTCAACAACGGCGGAGGCGGCGGTCTCGCCACCGGACCGGCCCTGACCACCGACGATCTCGGCGCCGCCAGCGCCAATGGCGTGCCCCAACTGCTCGACCAGATCTCGCTGGCCGCCGCCTCGGACACCACCCACCCGACGGTCGCGCCGGGCCAGTTCATCTACGTCGAGTCCAGGACGGCCGACACCTTCATCAAGATCGAGGGCGACGACGGCGGCCTCGCCAGCCATCCCCTGCACACCCGCAAGGTCTGGAAGTCCCCGGACGGCACCGAGGGCTGGCTCATCGACCCCGCGGTCAACGACGGCCCCGAGGGCGAGACCCTGAGCCTGCCCGACGAGCAGGGCAACGTCCCCGAGGCGAGCCTGAACGGACCGTCGTACGACTACCTGAACCAGCTCACCACCGACCCGGACGAGTTGCTGGCGAAGATCTACAAGGAGACCGAGGGCATGGGCAACTCCCCCGACCAGCAGGCGTTCAGCACCATCGGCGACCTCCTCGGCGAGAGCTACCCGCCCGCCGAGCTGTACTCGGCGCTGTTCAAGACGGCCGCGAAGATCCCCGGGGTCGTGGTGGTGAACGACGCGGTGGACGCGGCCGGACGGCACGGCATCGCCGTCGCCCGGCTGGACGAGACGAGCGGTGCCCGCGAGGAGTGGATCTTCGACAAGAAGACCTACGTCTTCCTCGGCGAGCGCACGGTCCAGGTGGAGCAGCGAAAGGAGGGTGACATCGTGATCGAGCCGGGGGTCATCATGTACACCAGCGCGATCATCACCCGCGCGGTGGTGGACGGAATGAAGCAGACGCCGTCCACGTCGTCCTGAGCCCCTCTCCGCTGCCGCTACCGGGACCCTTCTCCGGGCGCAGGTGACACGTGACCGGCGCGGCAGCGGGGGCACTGGCAGGGGGGCCAGCGGAGGGAGTCGGCGAGGGTGAGGGGTCCAGGACCCGGCCGGTAGACGCGTGTCCGGGTACGGTCCACGCGCTCGCCGTCGGGCCGGACCCGGTAGGTCTCGATGGTCATACGGGAGGTGCCCGGAGCGGGCGGGGTCCCGGCGTTCACCGAGCACCCTCGCCGTCCGGGGTCCGCTGGACAACGGCCTTGAGTACGGCGGACACGGCCCGCTGGAACTCGGGGCTGTGCTCGATGGCTTCGTGTTCGGGGTCGGTGTACTGCCAGGTGTGGCACCCGGGATGACCTGCGTACAGGATGCACGCCTCGTCCTTGGGGGTCGGACCGGACAGGGTGTTGCAGTCGGGGACGACCCGGAACGTGTCGGGGCGCCGGCCGTCCGCCCACTGGGCCCACACCTCGCCCTGGCTGGCGTCGTCCAACTCCCACGCCAGGTCGTGGTGACGGCCACCGGAATGCTCCTGGAGCAGGCAGCGCAGCACCGGCCGCACATTCCCCGGAACACTGGAGTCGTGAATCGACGCGAACATCTCCGCGATCAGACCGACCGGCATCAATGCGGTGGCACCACACACCCGGGGGCGGGGAAGGGGCGGCCAGGGCTGTTTGATCAGCGAGACCACACCGCACCCCCCGGCATCGCCTGCGGCGCGGACACATCCACGGCCGCGGGACCGACTGGGCCGTCAGTAGCACGCCGCTTGAACGACAGGCAGACCCTCCGACGCCGGGCCAACGGCGTTAACAGCCGTGACAGCCGACCGACAGTCAGACCAGTTTGCTTCATCTCTCTAGCTCCCTTCTCGTAAGGGTTAGTGCACGCGAGTAGGGGGCGGCCCGAATACACGGTTCATGGGGGGGGGCTACCTCCTGCGTTCGCTGCCCACTACTAGACAACTCCGCAAGACTAAGATCAGTTGGCACAGAATCGGCACAACGAAGGTCTCTGCCAAGGCATCTGACGGTGCGATTCCCATCCACCATGCGAAAGTAGGCGCATGGAGAACACTCCCGCTCCCGGCGAGAACATCGCCGTACTGCGCAAGGCGCGTGGCCTCGGACAGGCCAAGCTGGCACAGATGTCGGGCATCTCCGTGTCCTACCTGTCCAAGATCGAGGCGGGCACTCGCCCGGTCACGCCTCCTGTGGTGGCTGCCCTGGCGAGAGCCATGAAGATCTCCACGAGCAGGATCTACGGCCAGCCGTACTTGAGTGAGTCCAAGCAAGCAGAGCTTCTCCATGACGTCCGCGGCGCGGTGAGGCGCTACACCCTGCCGAAAGAGGACGTCCCCGAGCCGGGTGATCTGGCGGCCGACGTGGAGACTGTCATGCGGCTTCGGGCGGAGACCAAGTACCTGGAATTGCTGGAGATGCTTCCGAAGCTCCTGGGGCAGGTGACCGCTACGGCACTGTCGTCCTCTGGAGAGGCGGGAGCCTGGTCGCAGCTCGTTGACGTGTACGGGTGCGCTTACGCAGCCGCGCACCGGCTCGCCCAACCGGACCTCGCCGACATGATCGTGTCTCGTCAGGCGTGGGCGGCGCAGCAGACCTGGAACCCCAGGGCCGAAGTCGCTGCGGCCTGGAACGAGGCCGGCACATATCAGAGCGCGGGACAGTACGACGACGGCCTTGCGATCGTTGAGCGAGCCATCTCCAAGTACGAGAGAGCCGGGGGAGACAGCGCCCTGGCCAAGGCAATGAGCCTGGGCTCCTTGCATCTTCGCGGGGTTGTCCTGGCTTCGCGTCACAATGACAAGGGGGCCACGGCCGACCACCTTCGCCGGGCGCACGAGCATGCGAAGTTCATCACGACCGACGTACTCTCACACAATCTCACTTTTGGGCCTGCTAACACGGCCCTGTATGAACTGGCGTCACACATCGAGCTTGGAAAGCCGAGCGCGGCAGTGGAAATGAGTGGTCCACTGCTGACGAACCCGCCTCCAACCCTCACTCCGAGTCGCCTTGGCCGCATGTATATCGACATAAGCAGGGCAAGGCTGGACGTCAAGGACCATGCCGGAGCCGAAGAGGCACTGGAAAAGGCATTCCACGTCGCGCCGGAAATGACTGAGGCTCATCCCATGGCCCGGGAAGTCATTCGAGTACTTTTCGTGCTTCACCAGCGGGCTCGGCCGAAGCTGATGATGATGGCGAAAAGGGCGGGATTGGCCTCGTAGTCCCACGCTCGGCCCTCACACAGGGAGCTATAGGGAGCCATGAACAGGAAAGATCCGAACAGCTCACCATGGTCGAAGTCGAGCTACAGCAACGGGAACGGCAACTGCGTAGAGGTGTGCCTCGTCCCCCGCGCAGTGGCCATGAGGGACAGTAAGCAGACCGACGGCCCAGTTCTCACACTCTCCCGCGGAGCGTTCGCCGGGCTGGTGACATTGGCCCGCAACGCCGACGTCGGCTGAGTCCATCCGGTCCGTCGAGCCCCGCCCGGTCGCGCGATCGCGATACCGGGCGGGGTTCCTGTGTTGCTCCATCGGGACGCATCAGCGTGAGACGGCCACCGCCGGACCGGAAGGGAGTACCTTCGCGCCCACGGATCGGCTCGGCCCGGAGGGGGCTGCATGACGGCGTACGGTCGTACGGAGAGCGAGTGGGACCTGCTGGTGGACGCGGGGCGGGGGTTCCTGGTCGAGCGGGCGAAACTGGGCAGGCCCACCTCGTACACGGAACTCAATGTCACCCTGGCCCGGCGGACCGGCTGCCGGGCCTTTGACTTCGAGCGGGCCGACGAGCGGGCGGCCATGGGGCATCTGCTCGGACTGATCGTCGTACGGGACCGGGAGATCGATCCGTCCGATCCTCCGCTGATGCTCTCCGCGCTGGTGAACTACCTGGCCGCCAACGACGCCGGTCCCGGCTTCTACCAGTTGGCCAAGGAACTCGGGCTGCTTCCCCTGAGCGCCTCGAAGGACGAGAAGCTCGCCTTCTGGATCAAGCAGGTGAACCTGCTCCAGGAACGCCACGGAAGGCGCCCGCCAGACCCGGCCTGAGACGTGGCCCCTCGGGAAGCGGAGCGCGACCGCACACCCTGCGTTCAGCGCGAGTTGAGTACCTGTCAGTAGCGCCTCGGCCGCACCCCCACCCCCACTATGATGTGACGATTTCCATGACCGGGGACGAGGGGGAGCAATGTTCGAGGCGGACGAGGCGGTCGAAGCGGAAGACGCCGGAGGGGGCGCTGTCGTGGACGGGCTCGATGTGCTGGTGGTCGTCGACGACCGGGACGCGGGGGCGAGTTCCGGGGACATGGGGATCTTCGGGCGGCGCGGGGAGGACGCCCCGGCGTCGGTGCGGCGGATTCCCACCGCCGTGCTGCGGGAGAACTTGCAGCGGACCGTGGACGCCCTCCAGGTGGTGCTCGCCGATATCCGGGTGCCGGAGGGCGGTATGCCCTTGCAGCAGGCGCAGGTCTCCTTCGAGATCACGGCGAGCGGCGGCATCACCGTCGTGGGGACATCGGCGCAGGTGGGCGCCAAGGGGGCGATCACGCTGACCTTCGGGTCCTGATCCGCCGGAGAACGCGATGAAGAGTGCGTACCGCGCCTTGCTCGTCGGGGTGCCGACCTACCGTGACCCCCACATCGACGATCTGTCCTTCGTCACCGACGATCTCGCCGAGCTGGCGCAGGCGCTGTCCGGCGTCGGGTACGAGGTGCACACCCACGACGTCGAGGAGACCGACCGGGAGAGCATCGACTACGCCGTCGAGACGTTCTTCCAGGCCGCCGCCCCGGGCGAAACCCTGCTGCTCTACCTCAGCGGACACGGTATCCACCACGACGGCCAGGACTTCCTCGTCCCCAAGGGCGCCCGGACGACGTCACACGACTTCCGCGGCAAATGCCTCTCGCTCGACTTCTCCACCTACGTCGAGCGCAGCGAGGCCGGGGACGTCGTGGTGTTCGTGGACGCCTGCCGCGAGGGCATCGACCAGCGCGTGATGTCCGTCGGCAACACCGTCGGCTGGTCCGACATGCGGGTCGTCCGGGCCGGTGAGCGCCACTACTGCCACGTATACGCCTGCTCGCCCGGCGAACGCGCCCGCTACACCCGGGCCGGGAACAGTACCTTCAGCATCTTCTCCCGCGCCCTGAGCACCGTCATCGCCGACGAGGAGGGCCCCGGCACCCTGCGCGAACTCAAGGATCAGTTGCAGGGCGCGACCGACACCCTGACCACCGAACACCAGTTGTTCCGGCAGCAGATCAGAGTCCGCAGCGAGACGGAGACGGACGACTTCGTCGTCTTCGCCCGCCCCGACCGCACCACGCCCGGAACGGCCGGCGAGCACCCCTGGGTGAGCGCGGCCCGCGACCACCCCGCGTGGAAGCAGATCGGGGACGCCCCCGGCGCCGAGGCCATGCGCGCCGCCACCGTCGCCCTCCTCGCCCAGATCGCCCCGCAGGCTGCCCGGGACGAGGCCCGGCTGACCGACGACCCCTGGCGACCGGACGACTTCGCCGAGCGGATGACCGGCGGCGTCGGCTGGCTCCTCTCCAAGGTGCTCAACCCGGAGAAACTGGCCCTCTCCCCCGCCGAGGCCGCCCTCCTGGTCGCCGTCCCCTACCTCTATGTGTCCTGCGCCAACCGCGCCGCCGTACAGGCGCTGCCCCTCCAGCCCACCCACCTCGACCGCGTACCCTCCCCAACACCGTCCCGCGCCCACTACGAGCAGTTCCTCAACAACCGGCAGCGGCTGGTGCGCCGCGCCGCCCTCGCGGCCCGCTCCCCCGGCGGGGACGACCGCGCGGCCGGGATCGCCTGGTGGCTGTTCCGCCGCTGGCTGGCCAGGAAACCCGGCGGATTCCAGGAGACCGTCCTGGACAGTCTGCTCGGCCCCGTGGAGAGCCTGCTGGACGACGTCCCGGCCGACGCCGACCGCAAACTCGTCGCCGAACTCTTCGAGCTGAACACCCTGTCGATGCTGCTGCGCTCCCTGCGCACCTCGTTCGACGCCACCACGATCCGCCCCCGCCGCCAGCTCGCGGGCGGCGCCGAGGCCGAGCAGCACATCCGCGAACAGCTCCTGGTCATCATGCTGACCGTCGCCCACCACCTGGCGATCGACCCGGTCCTGCTGCCTGACGTCGTCGTCGAACACCTCGGCATCAGCTACTCCGTGGACCTGCCCCAGCTCCACCACACCCTGCGCACCGCCCGCTGGGACCAGCACGGCCGCACCCGCGTCCTCAACGCCACCTGCCACCACCCGGCCCTGGGCCTGGCCCTGCGGCAGCAGGCCGCCGCCCTGGACGCCCTGTTCGGCGCGGTCGACATCCAGGCGGGCAACGAGCCCCAGCTGGAGCCGTTGCAGGACCTGCCGGCCCACGCCACCGCCCACCAGGTGCGCCCGGCACTGGAAGCCGGGGGCAAGCCCGCCTACGAGTCGACGGACCTGCGCTTCCGCCTCGCCGACGACCGGATCCAGGAACTCCTCATGGGCGAGCAGCTGTACGGTGACCCGGCGCTCGCGATCCGGGAGCTGTACCAGAACGCCCTGGACGCCTGCCGCTACCGGGACGCCCGCACCCGCTTCCTGCGGCTGCGCCACCCCGAACTCGCCCCCTGGTCAGGACGCATCACCTTCACCCAGGACGTGGACGCCGACGGCCGCCCCTACATCGAGTGCACCGACAACGGCATCGGCATGGGCGAGCGCGAACTCCGCGAGGTCTTCTCCCACGCCGGAATGCGCTTCGCCGACCTCCCCGAGTACCTCGACGAACAGGCCGAGTGGCGCCGCGAGGGCATCGAGCTGTACCCCAACAGCCGCTTCGGCATCGGCGTGCTCAGCTACTTCATGATCGCCGACGATGTCTCGGTGACCACGTGCCGTCTCGACCGCGAGGGCCACCCCGGTCGGCGCCTCCAGGTGGACATCGCCGGTCCGGGCTCCCTCTTCCACATCCGCGACCTGGGCCGGGGGCACGACGCCAGCACGACCGTACGGCTGTATCTGCGCCCGTCGGCCACGTCTCAGCCGTCGTGCACGGATCTGCTGCGACGGTTGCTGTGGATCTCCGAGTACGCGGTGGTGGCGCGGGACGCGGAGGATCGGTACGAGTGGGAGCCGGAGGTGTTGTCGGGGGTTTCGCCGCTGGGCAGCGAGGACCCGTATGAGCCGGGTGTGTTGCGCGAGGCCGGCATCGCGGTCGATGTCACCAGCCGACCGGACGTGTGGTGGACGAGCAGCGATGGCGGCGTCCTCGCGGACGGTGTGTGGATCGGGGTCCCGCTGTTCGGAGCGGTGGTCAACCTCACCGGGGCGCAGCTGCCCCAGCTGACCGTCGACCGCCGGCGAGCGCTGTCCCACGACACGGCCCATGTCACGCGTCGGCTCCGGGAGGAGACCCCGACGCTGCTGCGGGAGGACGGCGAGGTCTTCGGCCACGGCTGGCTGTCGAAACTGGTCGGCGAGCATCCGGCCCTCGCGGACGAGATGGCCGCCGCCGCGGTGGCCCGCCGCTACCGCCCGTGGATGGTGGGCGGGCAGGAGGCGGACATCACCGTGGCGGGCTGCTTTCCGTACGACGAGGAGTTCATGCGTGGCCATCTCCGGACGCGCGGAAGCTCCTCCTCGCGGTGGCTCGTCCCGAGAGCCGTCCTCACCTGGCGGGTCACCGCCTGGGTGGCCGCGGGAGCATTTCCCGGGGTGACGCTCGCCAACCCCGAGGGCGTCCTGTGCGCCCGGCCCACAGACATCGGCCTGCTTCTCGCATCGGCCGACGGCCACGGCTCGACGGCCGCCTTCGCGCCGGGAAGCAGATACACGGATGAGTGGCTCGCCGCCACATCGCCCGTACCCCTGGGGCATGTGCTGCGGTTCGCCCTGACCGTGGGACGCCGTCCACGGGAGGTGGCGGACCGGCTCGTGCAGCTGGGTTTCCGGCTCTCGGACAGCGCGGTGCTGCCCGAGACGGCCACAGGAGACGATCTGCTCCTTCTCGGCGGCGCTCTCGAACCGGGAGAACCATGGCTGGACGAGAAGGAACCGGTTCCCCTGGGACATGTGCTGTTCGTCGCCCAGCACACCCAGCGCCGTCCCGCTGAGATCGTCGACCGGCTCGGGGAACTGGGGCTGCGGCTCACCGAGGGTGTGGTGCTGCCGGAGACGGCCGAGACCGATGACATCAGCGTCCTCAGCGGCAGGTTTCCGGGAGAGTGGCTGGAGGCGACCGAGCCGGTTCCGCTGGGGCATGTGCTGTCCGTCGCCCAGCGGACCCGGCGCCGCCCGGCGGACATCGCGGCCGGCCTGCGGAAGCTGGGGCTACGGCTCGCGGACGGTGCCGTGCTCCCGGAGGCCGTCGAGCCCCACGATCTGGTCGTCCTGCGCCAGGGCCTGAGGTCCGACCGTCCCTGGTGGGACTCCGGAAGTCCGGTGCCCCTGGCCCACATTCTGGTGGCCGCCCACACCCTCGGCCGGTCTCCGCGCAGTGTGGCCACCAGGCTGAAGCGGCTCGGAATGCGCCTCATGGAGGAGGCCGAGCCACCCGCGACCGTGGATCCCGGAGATCTCGCGCTGCTCACCTTGGACGAGCGCCGGACCAGGATCTGGCTGAACTTCACGGAGCCGGTTCCGCTCGGGCATGTGCTGTCCGTCGCCCAGCGAAACCGAAGCCGCCCCGCACAGGTGGTGGACAGGCTCGCACAACTCGGACTGCGTCTCCCGGAGGGCGCGGTATGTCCCGAGACCGTCGAGCCCGCCGATCTCTTCCTGCTCAGCGTGGGCCGGACCCAGAGTCCACCCTGGCTGAACGCGGCCGTACCGGTCCCGCTGGACAAAGTACTGACGGCGGCCGAACGGACCGGGCGGCGCCCCGCAGAGGTGGCAAACCGGCTCGCGTTCCTCGGACTGCGCCTCGCGGAGGGAACGGTCCTGCCCGAGACGATCGAGCCGGATGACCCGACCGTCGTCGGCGCCGATAGCGGCCGGAGGACGTCCTGGCTGAATGAGAGGGTGCCCGTGCCGGTGATCCATGTGCTCGACGCGGCGGCCCAGTTGCGCCGCCGCCCCGCCGAGGTGGCGGCCAGGCTCATGGCCCTCGGCCTGCCGGTGACGGACGGGGTGCTCGCGCTCGACAGAGTCGAGTTCGATGATCTCCAGCTGTTCCTCGACCAGGGGGAGTCGTTCGTCGCGCAGGAGGGACCGTACGACTGGCTGGACCGAATGGAACCCGTCCCCCTCCTCAACGTCTTCCAGGGCGCCGTCCGCACCGGCCGCACCCTCCCCGAGGTGGCCCGTCGCTTCCGCGAACTGGGAATGACCCTGTCCAACGACGTCGTCTACGAGGACAACACATAGCTTCTCCATGGTTTACCGCGACGCGATCCGGCAAGGCACGGAGGATGTCTCGCCTCGACATCACAGCTGTGAATGACGCACGCCCGCAGGGCAGGACCGTACCCGCGCCCCGGCAGGACCGGGATCAGGCCCGGGATCCCTTCTTCGACAACGCCAAGTATCTGGCGATCGTCCTGGTCGTGATGGGACACGCCTGGGAGCCTCTGCGGTCGGAGAGCCGCGCGGTCACCGCTCTGTACACGTTCGTCTACGCCTTCCACATGCCGGCGTTCATCGTGATCTCGGGGTATTTCTCGCGCGGCTTCGACGCCAGTCCGGCGAAGATCAAGCGGCTGGTCACCGGGGTGGTCGTCCCGTATGTCGTGTTCGAGACCGCCTACACACTGTTCACGCGGTGGAGCGACGGTGAGCCCGATCGGGCCGTCAGTCTGCTGGACCCGCTCTATCTGACGTGGTTCCTCGCCGCGCTGTTCGTGTGGAGGCTGACCACGCCGATCTGGAAGCGGGTGCGGTGGCCGCTGCCCGTCGCCCTGGTGATCGCGTCGCTGGCCACGCTGTCCCCGGCCATCGGGAAGGATCTGGACTTTCAGCGGGTGTTGCAGTTCCTGCCGTACTTCGTGCTCGGGCTGTCGCTGCGGGCGGAGCACTTCCGGCTGGTACGGCGGCGCGAGGCGCGGATCATGGCCGTACCGGTGCTGCTGGGCGGGCTCGCTCTCGCCTACTGGGCGGTGCCGACGTGGGACTACGCCTGGCTCTTCCACCACTCCGCCGCACAGGATCTCGGCGTACCCGCCTGGTACGGGCCCCTCATGACCCTCGCCCTCTTCGGCTGCTCCACGCTCCTCGTGGCCTGCTTCCTCGCCTGGGTCCCGGGTCACCGCACCTGGTTCACCGCCCTCGGCGCGGGCACCCTCTACGCCTACCTCCTGCACGGGTTCTTCATCCAGGCCGCCAACCACTGGGACTGGGCAGGTCATGCCTGGTTCCACCAGCCGATCGGCACGATCACCGTCTCGGTCGTGGCCGCCGCCCTCTGCACGGCCCTGTGCACGGCTCCGGTGAGGAGAGTCTTCCGGGGAGTGGTGGAGCCGGGGATGAGCTGGGCCTTCCGGGTCAGCGCAGACCCAGGCACCTCGTCCAGTCCCGCCAGGCGGTGACCCCGGAGGCGGCCTCGGAGGCGGCCTCGGAAGCCGCCCCGGACGGGGCTTGCGTGGTGGCTGTCAGGAGTGCGCACAGTAC
Source organism: Streptomyces sp. NPDC056734 (assembly GCF_042790455.1). Classification (NCBI taxonomy): domain Bacteria; kingdom Bacillati; phylum Actinomycetota; class Actinomycetes; order Kitasatosporales; family Streptomycetaceae; genus Streptomyces; species Streptomyces sp. NPDC056734. The sequence goes on along the minus strand of NZ_JBHTZD010000006.1, from coordinate 83,613 downwards.
GCCCGTCGCGCCGCCCAGCAGGCCCATGTCCTGGGCGGCCAGGGTGGGGAGTTCGTGGAGATGGGCGGTCAGGTAGGTGGTGAGGCGGGTGCGGAGGGTGGCCGCCCGGGGGTGGTGGGCGTGGTGGTGGAAGGCGTCGGCGACGGCCAGGACGCCCGCGGCTCCGTGGCAGCAGGCGAGGCGGTCGGTGGGCGGGTCGCCGTAGAGGTGGAAGGTCTCGTCGTAGCGGGCGCACAGGGTGGTGAAGGCCGACTCGGCCCACTCGGCCGTTTCCTTGTCGCCCACCGCGTCGGCGGCGTCCCACAGGGCCCAGCAGATGCCCGGGGCGCCGTAGCACCAGGCCTGGCGGGCGCGGGCACCCGGCGGCGGGACATCCTCCAGACCGGCGCCGTCCCAGCTGCGGATGGCCCGGGCGTCGTCGAAGGACTGGGCCGTCAGCCAGTGGGTGACGTGGTGGATCGCCCGGGTGAGGCGGGGGGTCGGTGCCGTACTTCTGACGGTGGCCGTCAGGGCGGTGAGCAGACCCGCGACGCCATGACCCATGCCCGTGTTCACCCGGCCCTGGAGCCAGTCCAGTTCGGGGAATCTGTCGTCCTGCCCGGCGCGCAGCCGACGTAGGTCGGGGTCCGAGGCGAGAAGGGCCAGATGGTCGATCTGGGGGAGAGGGGCGGCCTCGGTGCTGGCCAGGAGCAACGCGTGCAGGGTGCCCGCCGGGCCCACGATCAGGTCGTAGTCGGTGATCGTGACCTGGTCCTGGCGGCGGGGCTGCGGGGTGGCCAGGTGGGTGTGCAGCCGGTCGGCGACCGTGTTCAGGGCGGGATGCAGCCGGGCTCCGAAGCGCAGGCCCGCCAGGGTTCCGGCCAGGCCGCCGCTGAAGAGACCGTGATGCCCCGAACCGCGTCCCGCCGTACGGGCCCAGGAGGCCACGGCACGGGCGGCGATGGCGGTGGTGGTCTCGTCGTCCGGGTGGGTTCCGGCCAGCAGAGCCGCCAGGGCCGGGACTCCCACGTCGGTGGTGGGAGTGGAGAGTGGGAGGGGATCCGAGTCGTCCGGAGTGCTCGTCCGCCGCTCCCGCGACTGGGTCCACTCCCTCAGGGTCCGGACTGCCAGTGTGGTCACGTCTGCCACTGAGATCGGGGCTGCGGTCGGGTCTGCGGTCGGCATCTGCGCTGTGTCTCCGGGCCGTTCGGGAACTCGGGAGGAGAGGAGAGGAAAGAAGAGGAGAGGGAGGGCGGGTGCGCCTGCGGCTGACCGTGTGGCGCACCCGCTGCTCAGCGACGGTGTCAGCAGACGCCGATGATGCTACAGATCACGAGGGTGCAGACGCCGATCGTGCTCGGCGCGGTCTCCGCCAGCTCGGTGTCGCTGATCCGGGTCTCCAGGTCGGTGATGAGGTTGTCGAGTTCGTTCGTGTCGATGGAGGGCATGGGGGTTTCTCCGTATCTCTGCTGACCCTCCTGGCTCGCCAGGCGGGGTCGGGTGGGTGGTGACCTTCTTGTGGTGCCGACCCGGTTGGGTTCCGGGGCGTTCTGGGTCAGCCGCGCAGGGCGGCTGCCGCCGCGTCGACGAGAGCGTCGAGGGCGTGCGGGGACCTGAGGAGCAGTTGGGCCGCGCTGGACGAGTCGCCGGGGTGGGCCTCGTCGTGCAGCAGGTGATGGCCGGGGGCCGGCAGGGCCTCCTCGATCAGGAAACCGTTCCTGCCGTGCTGGGCGCGGAGCCGGTCGATCGTGCGGAGGGTGGGCAGGGCCGCGAGGTCCACGGGGGTCTGCTGGGGCTGCGGAGGGTGCGGAGGGTGCGGGGGACTCGGGGTGGGTGAGGGGTTCGGATGTGGGGGGTTCGGATCGTGCGCGGGAGGCGGTGGCGTCCGTGGTCGGGCGAAGCCGTGGCGGGGGAGGGCGGCGCCGGCCCGCAGCGCGGCCAGGTGGAGGAGCTTGTCCCGGTCGCTGTCATCGGGGTGCCACAGGTCCGCGTCCGGGACACGGTACGTCCGTGGGCTGACGACCAGGTGTCCGCCGCCGACCGTCAGCCGGGGGACCCGGCGGGCCCCGGGGAAGGCGGCGGCCAGTCCGTCCAGCCGCAGGATCTCGGCCGTGCCCGGATGCCGGGCCGTCAGCAGGACGCGCAGGAGCTGGTCGTACGGGGGGACGGGCGTCCGGGTCGCGTGATGGACCGGGACGATACAGCGGCCGTCCGCCTCGGCGATGACCCTGGCTCCCTCGCGGCGCAGGGTGATGCGGTCGAGGGGGAGGTGGCGGGCGCCGGTGAGGCCGGTGGTGCCGTGGTAGGGCGCCGGGTCCGGGTCACCCGTCCACCAGGAGGTGAGCCGGGGACGGCGTACCGCGTTGGCGGCCCGTTCGGCCAGCGGCGGGACCAGGACCTCCACGAAGTCGACGTCGGCGGCGCGTTCGACGGCGGCCAGGAAGGCCCGCAGGCGGGCGGTGTTGCCGTAGCCGCCGCCGGTGAGGGCGTCCAGGGTGTCGGCGAACCGGGCGTCCAGGACCCCGGCGGGGGAGGCCGACTCCAGTACGGCGAGGGGTACGGCGAGAGGTACGGCGAGGGGTACGGGGCCGGATTCGGCGTCGGCTGCCAGTGGGCGTACCAGGCAGTCCAGTGGCCAGGGCGGCATCGACTCCTGGGCCTTGGGAGCGCCCAGCGCGTCTAGGAGGGTGTCGTCGATGTCGAACGACTCGTCGTCCAGGTGCCTGCCGAGCAGGTCGAGCAGGTGGGCGTAGCCGGAGCCGGGCGTGCGGGCGGGGGGCCAGCCGTCGTAGAGGGTCTGTCTGAGCTGCGGCGGCGCCGGGTGGGGGGTGTCCGGCGCCGCCTCCGGGTCGGTCTCGTCCGTGCGGAAGGTGAGGGGGGCGAGGAAGGAGAGCAGGGAGCGGGGCTCGGCGTCCAGACCGGGGAGCGGGTCGGGAAGGGGGGCGGGATCGGGGAGGTCGGCCCTTCTGAGGGCGGCCAGGCGGGCGGCCGTGCGCAGGCCCGCGTGGATGACGTCGGTCGCCTCGGCGGACACCGTGAGGGGACGGCGGCCGGGAGTCTCCGCGCGGCGGTAGGAGTCCAGGAACCAGTCGGCGGGGACGGCCGCCGCGCCGCCGGGCCAGGGGGTGGGGTGGGGCAGGCCGGTGCCGGGCGCGGTCCAGCCGCTGTGGACCCGGCGGGGCGGGGCGCAGGTCTCCAGTACGCCGAGCCGGTGGAGGTGGGCCAGGAAGCCCCGTAGCGCGCGTGCGGCGGTCTCGGCGCGGTCGCCGGTCAGGCCGCCCAGCAGGTCGGCGACGATCTCGCCGAGGGGTCGGGGCCCGGCGGCGAGGCGGGCCAGCACGGCGTCCAGGGCCTGGGTGCGGACCACGTCGATCCGGCGCAGGGTGCCGGGGCGGGCCGGGTCGAGGACCGCGCAGCAGAGGTGCCCGGTCGCGGAGCTGTCCCCGTCGTCGGCCGGGGGCGTGAAGTGGAGCGGGGCCGGGGCGATCACGGTCGTGGCGTCGGCGGTGGTGAGGTCGAGGGCGCCGAGCCGGGTGCGCAGGGTGTGGACGTTGTGGGAGACCTCGGCGGCCATGGCGGTGAGCAGGGAGCCGGGGGCCACGAGCGGGGAGTGGGGGGAGTGTGCCGGGGTGATCGGTACGGGGGCGATCTGGCCCACCCAGTCGCGCGGGGTCGTCTTCATCGCGGCGCGGGCCAGCGCCCGCCACAGGAAGGTGCAGTTCTTGCGCAGCCGCGGGCTCGACCAGCGCTCCCCACGGGCCAGCCGGCGCTCGGCGGTCGCGGTGAGTTCGGGGGCGGTGCTGTCGAGGAACACCCGCATGACGGGGTGGGTGCGCGCCAGGTCCCAGCAGAGTTCACCGACCCGCTCCCACTCCTGTTCGGTGGCGGTGCCCAGTGCCGCGTACTCCTCGCTGAGCGCCCGGTCCGCCTCGTACAGGTCCTGGCACCGCTGCCGTACGGGCGGCGGTACCTCGGGGGTCTCCGTCAGGAGGCGGTGGTCGGTGGTGTCCGGGGCGGCTCCGGAGTGGAGGCGGCGGCGCAGGGCCAGGACGGCTCCGCGCGGCGGGCTGCCCGGGGGGAGGTGGGGTACGACGGTGGTGCCGAGGAGGTCGGCAAGGGTCCGGGCCCGGTCGGCGAGTTCGCGGCGGGCGCGGTGGTGGGCGGCGGCCCGCTCGAACAACTGGGGGTTGCCCGCGGCGGCCCAGGCGGTGGCGGGCATTCCGGCGACCCGGAGGAGGGCGGTGGGGCCGAGGCCCAGGTCAGGGTCAGGGTCCGGGCCCGTACAGGAACCCGTACAGGAGCCCGTACCGGTACCCGTACCGGAGCCCGTACAGGAACCCGTACAACTGTCGTCCTTCATGTCGGTCACCCCACGGCCTGGCGATCGGTACGGGGAGCAGCCCCTGACGCCTTCTGCGTGTGGCCGCCCTCGCTCACCAGGGCCCGCGTGAGGAGTTTCTGGAGGGCCGCCGAGAAGCGGGCCCGGTTCCAGTGGAAGATCACGCAGTACGCGGCGGCCCGGCGTGGTCCGGTCACCTCCGCGGCGCCGGAGTCGAAGTAGTCCGTACGCCAGGCGAGCGCGGCGCGGTGGATCGCGGCCCGGTGCAGGTCCACGGAGGTGCGCAGGGGTTCGGGCAGCTGGGAGGTCAGCCGGGCACGGTCCAGGCGCCACAGGTGCTGGATGCCGTCGATCGCGCGGGAGACTCCGCTCTGCCCGGCGGCTTCGCCGAGGTCGCGGCCCGCCTCGTGCTGGAGGGTCTCCCAGACGCCCCGGTGTTCCCAGCCGATGATGCCGAGGCCGTCCAGGAGATCGCGCAGCAGGGTCAGGGAATAGCGCCAGTCGGTGAGGGCGGCGGTGGGGGGGTCGGCGTGGTGGTGCAGCCAGGCCAGGGAATCGGCGGTGAAGAGGGTGTGCACCCAGGGGAGGGCTTCGGGGCCGCCGAAGAGATAGGACTCGGGTTCATAGACCCCGGGTCGCGGAATGCCGAATACTTCGGGGTGGGCGGCCATGCGCCGGGTCACCAGGTGGTGGAGTTCGGTCCGGCCCTGCGGAGTGGGGGCCTGGAAACGGACCCGCATTCCCGGGGGTTTGTGCATGAAGAAGAAATTGGTGGCCACCGAGGAGTTCAGCGCCTCCGAGGCGATCTCGTCCAGCCGGGCGTAGATCGCGGGGAAGGTCTGGGCGGTCGGGGTGATGTTCACCTGCACCCAGCCGGCGCCGACGTGGTCCGCGTGCAGGGCGGTCAGCCCGGCCTTGATGAATCTGTGCCGCGCGTCCCGGTATCCGGCGTGGTCGGCAGAGAGCGGAACCGATCCGCCGGATCCGCCCGATCCAGCCGATCCGCCCGATCCGCCGGATCCGGCCGATCCGGCCTCCGCTTCCCTCGCGTCCAGCAGGCAGTCGGCGAGAAAGCGATCCAGAGGAATCATTCGCACCCCACCTCCTTTCTCGCCCGTCTTGTCTCTTCACGAGTTTCCCCGTGAATCAACGGACTCAAAAGCACGAGTTTGAGTCACGCCGACCCAAATCCGCCGAGTTATCCACTCCCTAAAACTCCGGGAGTATCTTCATATTTGCGTCCGGCCGCATTTCAAAGAAGCGAAATGAACACGCAAGTAAATTCCACTTCTCGGGCAGGAAAGAAAACCGAGAAGCACCCCGCCCACCCCAGAAGGAGAAATCCGCACCACGGACGAGAACCACCCCCACGAGCCCCCCGGCACCCCACCCGAACCCCCCGCCACTCCCCCGTCACTCCCCCTGACCGCCCATCCCCGGCGCCCCCGGCCACATCTCGCCTACGCGGGCCGGAACCCGCTCGCCCGCACCGGAAGGGACTTGAGCCCGTTCGTGAAGTTGGAGCGGACCCGGCGGGCCGGGCCGTCGGCGTGCAGGGTGACCCCGAGGGCGAGGAACTCCTCCAGCACCAGGCGGATCTCCACCCTGGCCAGGTGCTCGCCCAGGCAGCGGTGCGGGCCGCCCCGGCCGAAGGCGAGGTGGGGGTTGGGATCGCGGGTGATGTCGAAGTCGTACGGCGCCCGGAAGACGTTCTCGTCCCGGTTGGCCGACGTGTACCAGAGCACCACCTTGTCGCCCGCCCGGATATGACGGCCGCGCAGTTCGGTGTCCCGGGTCGCCGTGCGGCGGAAGTGGTGCAGGGGCGTGGTCCAGCGGAGGATCTCCTCCACCGCGCGGTCGAGATCCGCGCCCGCCCGCAGCAGCTCCCACTGGCCGGGGTGGGTCACCAGCGCCTGGATGCCCAGGGACAGCGCCGAGCGGGTGGTCTCGTTGCCCGCCACCAGCAGCAGCAGGAACATCGCCTGGAACTCGGCCTCGGTCAGCGGCAGTCCGTCGATACGCGCCCGGCCCAGCCGGGTCACCACGTCGTCCCGGGGGTGCGCGGCCCGGTCGGCCCGCAGCGACCTGGCGTACGCGTGCATCTCCAGGGCGGCCGGGCTGCGGAAGGGCAGCAGCCGGTAGCGGTCGGACTCGGGGCTGTCGGGCTGGACCTCGCTGAGGTCGGGGTCGGTGTTGGCGATCAGCCGGTCGCTCAGTTCGACCATGCGGGGCTCGTCGGCGGCGGGCACGCCCAGCATCCGGCACAGCACCCGGATCGGGACGGCCGTCGCCAGGTCGTCCACCGCGTCGAAGGTCCCCCGGGCCAGCGCGCCGCGCACCAGCGGCCGGATCACCTCACGGAGTTGCTCCTCGTGGCGCAGGGCCTGGCGGCGGGTGAAGTCGGCGACCAGGGTGCGGCGCAGGGCGGTGTGCCGGGGCGGGTCCATGTCGAGCAGGGACTTACGGGCCGCGAGGGCGTCCGGCGCCAGATCCTCCAGGGCGGTCGCGCCGGTCTCGGAGGAGTAGGTGGCGGTGTCCCGGGAGACGGCCATCACGTCGTCGTGGCGCAGCACCGCCCAGAAGCCGGGGCCGTTCGGCTCGGGGTGCCAGTGCACCGGGTCGGTGCGGCGCAGCAGGTCGAAGTCGGCGTAGGGGACGGCTTCGGCGTAACGGTCGTTGTCGATCAGGTCGACGTGGGTCGGGTCGACGTGGGTCGGGTGGACGCCGGTCGGGTCGACGCCGGGCAGGTCGACGCCGGTCGGGCCCACCCCCGTCGGCGGCACGCTCGCCGAATCCAGCCCCGCCAAATCCAGTCCCGCCGAACCCGGTCCCGCCGCGCCCCCACCGGCAGGGCACACCCCCCTCGACGGCAAGCTCACCGGTGCCACCTCTCCACATGCTCCCGGACATGAACGGGCAGCGCCTCGGCCGGGTAATAGGTGTCGTAGAAGTCGGTGTCCAGGTGGTGCGCCTGGTACCAGACGGTGGTCAGGAAGGGGTCGATGGTGGCGGGGAACCGCCCGTAGTGGTCCCAGACATAGCGGGTCCAGGTCTTCACCGCCGCGATGGCCTCCTCGGAGGGGCGCGGGATCCGGGTGACCAGGGACGGGTCCTTCCAGGGCGTGGGACCGCCCCCGGTGAAGGCACCGCGCTCGCCCCAGCGCAGGCCGACCACGAAGTCGACGGCGTCCTCGATGGTCGAGTGATACGGGGGTATCGCCCCCTCGAACACCCCGTCGAGCCCCACCGGGATCTCCTCCCCCGCCCCGACCGGCGCCCAGTCCGGCACCCGGTGGAAACGGAAGCCGAGCCCCCCGGCGGGCCCCTCGCCGCCGATGGCGTGCCAGTGGGGTGTGCCGCCCATGGTGACCCGGCCCTTGCCCCCGTTGAACGGATGCCCGCCCAGGCCGAGCGCCTGCGTCGCCGTCATCAGGTTGGCCACCACCAGGCCGGACTCGACGCCGTTCGCGTCGACCATCTGCCAGCGCTCGAAGTCGGCGAGGTCGACCGGATGGGTGGGGTCCAGCAGACCGGAGTCGACGTAGGGGCGCAGCGGGTCGTTGCCCAGCCGCTCGTCGATCAGGTAGTAGCCGTGCGGGCGGTCGAAGTAGAGCAGCAGGGCGGAGATGCACTGCCGGGTCAGGTCGGCGATGGGGATGAACAGGGTGGTGCCGGGGAGGTTGATGTTCTGCCGGTTGAAGGCGAACAGGTTGGGGCGGCGGCGGGGGATGTCCAGCCGTCCGTCCGTCAGCCGCACGGCGTGCGCGAGCCAGTCGCGGTGGTCGTCGGTGCTCTGGTTCTGGACGTAGGCGTCCGGGGCGCGGTCCCGCTGCGGGATGACGTACGTGCCCTCGTCGTTGGTCCAGAACACCTCCGTGGAGTGGTTGGCCAGCGGGCTCGGGTACGTACGCCCGGTGAAGCCCGCCAGCTTGTCGCCGCCGGTCGGACGGCCCTCCTCGTCCAGGAAGGACCACTCCTCACGGACCACGCCGGTGATCCCGGACGCGGCGGCGACCAGCACCGCCTCCTCGTCCGCGCTCAGCGCCAGCGGCGGGTGCGCGGAGCGATGGGCGAGCGGTCCGGTGAGGGTGCCGCCGAGCGGGAAACGGCGGGCGCGCCGCTCGAAGACGGCCCGCAGGGCGGGGAACCGGGCCGCCTCACCGAGCAGCCCGGACGGAGTGGGGGGAGTGATGGGGGTGATGGATTCGTCCACGCGGCGGCTCACAGGTTCCTCAGATAGCGGTCGGTCTCCCAGGCGGTGACCTCGGTGGTGTAGGCGTGCCACTCGGAGTCGGCGAGCGCCGTGCAGTCCCGTACGAAGTCCTCGCCGAGCAGCGCGGTCAGGCGGGTGTCGGCGCGGGCGGCGGCGGTGGCGGCGGCGAGCGTGCCGGGGAGCAGCTTCGCGGGCTCACCGGGGAGTCCGGGGGCGGGCAGGTCGAGGCCGTCCTCCAGGCCCGCGACCACGGCCGCGAGCGCCGCGGCCAGCGCGATGTACGGATTGGCGTCGGCGCCGGGGGTGCGCAGTTCGACCCGGCTCGACCCCGGGGTGTCCACCAGCGAGCGCACGGCGACCGAGCGGTCGTCGCCGCCCCAGTCGGCGCGGTGGGGCGCGAAGCCGCCGGGTTCGAAGCGTTTGTACGAGTTGACGGTCGGGGCCCCGTAGAAGGTGACGGCGGGCAGATGCCGTACCAGTCCTCCTACGGCGGCCCGCGCGGCCTTGCTCTCGGCGCCCGCCTCCGGGGCGAACGCGGGGCGTCCGTCCTGCCACAGGGAGAGGTGGATGTGGGCGGAGTTGCCGGACTGGCCGCCCAGCGGCTTGGCCATGAAGGTGGCCAAAAGGCCCTCGCGGCGGGCGAGTTCACGGACCGCGTAGCGCAGCCGGAAGGCGTCGTCGGCCGCGGTGAGCGCGTCCTGGTGGGCGAGGTTCAGCTCCGCCTGGCCGGGCCCGTACTCGGTCAGCACGCTCTCGATGGGCACGTACGCGGTCAGCTCGTCGGTGAACCGGGAGAGCAGCGGGTCGAGTTCGTTGGCCAGCTCCAGGGAGTAGGCGTGCAGGCCCTGGGAGAGGGGGGTGCCGTCGGGGTGGAGGAGGTAGACCTCCAGTTCCAGGGCGGCGCGGGCGGTGTAGCCGAGCCGGGCGAGGTGTTCCAGGGTGCGGCGCAGCAGGGCGCGGGGGGTGGTCGGGGAGGGGGCGCCGTCGTGGCCGTGGATGTCGGAGAGGAGTTGTCCGGCGCCGGGGCGCCAGGGCAGGGGGCGGTAGGTGGCCGGGTCCGGTACGGCGTAGGCGTCCGGGTAGCCGCGGTCGGGGGCGCCGAGGGAGGCGGCGGGCTGGACCTCGCCGGCGGCGTTCCAGGCGAGGGAGCCGTCGCAGAAGCCGATGCCGCGTCCGGCGGTGGCCTGCGGGTAGCGGGCGGCGGGGAGCCGCTTGCCCTGGACCCGTCCGTAGGGGTCGGACCAGGCGATCTCCAGCTCGCGCAGGGAGGGGTCGGCGAGGGCGGATTCGAGGGTGGGGTGGGGGTGCGGCGGGGTCATGCGGACTGCTCCTCGTCCTTGAAGTCCTGGGAGTCCTGGGGGTTCTGGGAGTCCTTGGACAGGTCGCTCGCGGGGCTGGCCGGGATGTCGGGGGTGGCCGCGTCGGCGCTGAGGATGTGGCTGCCCAGGGCGTGGGCGCGGGACGGGTCGCGGCGCAGCAGGGTCAGGTACCAGGCGAGGCCGGCCAGGACCAGGGCGGCGAAGGTGTACGGCAGGACGTTCACCGGCCAGGCGGGCACCGGCACCAGGTTCTTGTAGAGGACGTACGCGATGGCCAGCACGGCGAGCGCGCTGACGACGACCGCGGCCGCGCCGAGCTGACGGCGGCGGCGCAGATGCAGCGGGAGCGCGAGGGCGACCAGCAGATAGGCGAGGAGGTAGCCGAAGGTGCCGAAGGCGGCGGTCCAGGCGTAGACGTCCAGGGTGCCGCTGCCGGTGGCGATCAGCACCAGGGGCAGCAGACCGGCGATGCCGCCGAGGAGGTACAGGGCCAGGTGCGGGGTGCGGTGGGTGGGGTGGATCCGGCCGAGCGGGCCCGGCAGTACGCCTTCCCGGCTGAGGTTGTACAGGCTGCGCGCGGCGGCGTTGACGCTGGCCGAGGCGCAGGCGATGGCGGAGACGAGGATGCCCGCGTTGAGAAGGGGGGACAGCCAGCCGACGCCGGAGGCGCGGGCCAGTTCGTTGAGCGGGGCGCCGGAGGTGGCGAGGGCGGCGTCGGTGTCGTAGCCGAGCACCTGGACGTAGGTGCTGAGCACGTAGAGCACCCCGGCGCCGACGACCGTGCCGATGATGGCGCGGGGGACCGCGCGGAACGGGTCGCGGGACTCGGCGCCGAGCGATCCCGCCGACTCGAAGCCCACGAAGACGGCGACCGCGAGGACCGCGCCCAGCATGACGGTGTTGAGGTCGACGCCCTGCGCGGTGAACTGGGCGGTGTCCAGGCGGAACCCGAAGTGGGCGACGACAGCGCCCAGCGCGACCAGGATGACCAGCAGCGACACCGCCTCGACGACGATCCCGACGCGGGCGGAGAGCCGTACGCCGCGCACCGGGAGGACGGCCGCGGCGACGGTGGCCGGGACGAGCAGCGCGAGCTGGGCGCCGGTGCCGGTGGCGGGTATGCCGACGGAGTCCAGCAGCGCGCCGAGGTAGACGGCGGCGCCGACGAGGCAGGCGGCGGCGATACCGACGTACCCGATGACGATGCCCCAGCCGGTGACGAAGGCGGGCCCGCGGCCGAGGCCGAGGGAGACATAGCTGTACAGCGAACCGGCGCTGGCCGCGCGCCGGGCGAACTGGGCGACGACCCAGGCCACGAGCAGCGCGATGGCGGTCCCGACGGCGGTGGACCAGAGGGAGCCGCTTCCGGCGGTGAGGTAGATCGCGGGGATGGTGCCGCCGATGGCGATGCTGGGCCCGGTGGCGGCGAGCGACTGCCCGAAGACCTCCAGCGGGGAGAGGGCGCCGGAGGCGAGCCCGGGGGAGGCCGGGGAGGCGGGGGCGGATGGATGGGCGGGGGTGTCGACAGACATGGGCGTGTTCCAGGGTCCGTGAAGGAAGCGCGAGGGACGCGAGAGGGCGGAGGGACGCGGCGGCAGCGCGAGGGGCGTGCGGGGGCGGGGCGCGGCGGGTGCGCCGGGGAGGAGCGGGGGGGGCGGGACGTACGACGGGACGCGCGGACGTTTCGGAAGTTCAGTACGCCGGAACGTCACTGCACCAGAACGTCAATCCACCGGGACGTCAGCACCTGGGGACGCCACCGTGACGCCCATCGGGACGCCCATCGGGGCGTCAGGACGTCAGCGCGCGCGGCGACAACAGCCGGCGCTCGCGACGCGACACAGGTCGACTTCGCGGCGCTCGGTCAGTACGGCGGCGGGATGGGTCTCCACGGCGTCGATGCTAGGCGGGACGGAAAAATCCCGTCAAGACCAGCATGAGAGATCTCGACATCCGGATACCAAGATTGAGTCAAGTAGACGTATGACCCGACCCCCGAGAGTCAAGAGGACGCTACGCATCGCTCGGATGATCAAGGGTGATCAAGCCCGACGGCACCGCCACGCCGGAGCGACTCCACCACCAGCGTGGCCCGCACCTGGTCCACGTCCTGTGCCCACCCGGCGTCGACCAGGAACCGCTGGAGTTCCCCGCGGGAGCGGTGGGCGGTGTTGACCAGGAGCGGGAAGTCACCGGCGAGGGTGGCGAGATAGCGCACCGAGGCCAGCCGCAGCAGCCGTTGCGCGGTGCGTTCCAGCGCGGCGGGCCGCACCCGTACCCACAGCAGTCCCTCGACCGGGAAGCCGAGGTCGGCCGGATCGACGACGGCCCGGATGGCGAGCCGGGCGGTGCTCTGGAGCGCTTCGAGCCGCCGCCCGGCGGTGGCTTTCGACACCCCGGCGAGGGCGGCGAGTTCCTCCAGGGTGAGCCGTCCGTCGCGGGCGAGGGCGCGCAGGATGGCCCGCTCGTCGGCGGTGCGGTCGGCGGGGGCCGGGGTGGGACCCTGCACCGGCACCGCGTCGGGCTCCAGGGCGGCGGCCTCCTCGAGGGTCAGCAGGCCGGGGCGCCATTCACGGGCGGTGCGGTAGTAGTGCAGTACGGGGGCGGTGGCGATGGCGGCGACGCCGGGCAGGGCGGGCAACTCCTCGCCGGTGAGACCGGCGAGCCGGGACGCCGGGCACTGCAACTCGGCCACCACGTCGTCGGTGCCGGTGACCCGGCAGCTGAACACGGCGTCCTCGCGGGCGGCGAGCGCCCGTCCGGCCTCGGCGGCCCGCCCCGGCCGACAGCGCAGCCGTACGACGACGGTCTCGGCGAAGTTCTCCAGCCCGACCACCCGGACCAGCCCGCTCTCCAGCAGCCGGGTCCCGCGCCGGGCGACGGTCCGCTCCCCCTCGCCGAGCACCTGCGCGACCGAACGCCACGAGGCCCGGCCGTTCACCTGGAGGGCCGCGGTGACCCGCAGGTCCAGTGGGTCCATGTGGGGGTGGGGCATCGGTCCAGTACAGCAGAAGGGTGGTGGGGGGAAGGCGGGAGGTCGTCCTTTCACCTCCCACCTTCCCCCAGCCGTGACGCAGGTCACTCACTCCCTCAGGAACTGACCCTGCCGCCCATCCGACTCCCTGGACGACATGAGGACGACGCAGGCCGTCCGCCCCCAACATCCCAGCCCCTTACGTCCGTATCCGTCCCCCCTCCCCATTCCCCTCACCCTCCCCATCCCCATCCCCATTCCCCTCCCTCTCCCCATCCCCGGAGCCAGCAGTGTCCCGTCCTTCCGGTAAGCAGTCCGGCAAGCCGTCCGGCAAGGCGCGTGCCGCGCGCCGCCTCTCCACTGTCAGCGCGGTCCTGGTGGCGGCGGTCGCCCTCACCGCGGGCCCGGCGTTCGCCCACACCGAGGTGGAGGCGGAGAACGCGCAGGCCCTCGCCCAGAACGTCACCCTGGACTTCCACGCCGCGTCCGAGTCCGACGCCGCCGGTATCACCGAGCTGGAGGTGATCCTCCCCGAGGGCCTGGTCCCCGCCGACATCAGCTACGACAAGGGCCCCGAGGGCTGGAAGTACGCCGCCACCAGCCGCGGTTACACGGTGTCGGGCCCGGAGCTGGCGGTCGGCGCGGACGCCGAGTTCTCGGTGACCGTACGGCAGTTGCCCGATGCGGCGGAGCTGGTGTTCAAGACGCTCCAGACGTACAGCGACGGCCAGATCGACCGCTGGATCGAACTGGAGGACACCGGGGACGACGGCGACGGCCACGGCTACCCGGCGCCGACCCTGAAGCTGGCGCCCGCCGCCCCCGGAGCATCCCCGCTCGCCCCGAGCCCGTCGGCCGAGCCGACGACACCGGCCCCGTCGAGCCCCACGCCGGCCGAGACACCGGAACCCTCACCGGAGCAGGCGGCGGCAGAGACGGACGCCGGGGACGACGGCCTGTCCACGGGCGCGGTGATCGGCATCGCGGCGGCGGTGCTGGTGGTGCTGGGGGCGGGGGTGTGGTGGTTCCGGGGGCGGGGGTCACGCTCGGCGTGACGGAACGGGCGGGTCGGCGCCACCCGCGGTGAGGCGTACGGCTCGGCTACGCCACCGGCTCGTACGTCACCGTCGTCCCCAGGCACCCCTCCGCGAGCCCCGCCAGCGCCTGCGACTCGACCGGGTCGGCGGTCAGGCCCCAGCGGAGCTTGGTGGCCACCCATTCCGAGGCGTACCGGCAGGTGACACCGGTCGCCGGGGGCAGCCACTGGGCCGGATCCTGGTCGGCCTTGCTGCGGTTGGAGGCGGCGGAGACGGCGATGAGGGAGGTCGGGGCGCCCAGGTCGTTCGCGTACGCCTCGCGGCGCTCCGCCGTCCACAGCGAGGCACCCGAGTCCCAGGCCTCGGCGAGCGGAACCATGTGGTCGATGTCCAGGGCGGACGCCGAGGTGAACCACTGGGCGTCGTAGTACGACCACCAGCGCCCGCCCGACAGCTTGCACCCGGCGGCCACCTGCGGCGCCTCGACCGCCTCGGCGATCAGCGTCTCGGCCCGCGTGTTGCAGCCGTCGCTGGGGACCGCGCCCGCGTTCCAGTGCTTGAAGCTGCTGCGCTCATAGCCGTCACGCACCTCCGCCGCCAGCGGGACGACCTCCACCGCCGCCGCGAGGGCGAGGGTGCGCGGCTGCGCGGACCTGGCGGCCGTCGGTGCCTGGGGTTCCTGGGGTTCGTGCGCCTGGGCCGGGGGTGCGAACGCTGTCAGCAGGAGGGCGGTCAGCAGTGCGGCGCGTTTCAGAAGAGTGATCACGCGTCGCAGGATTGACGGCCATTAACTCCTTCGAGCGGTCCGACTCGAACGAGTGAGCCATCTGGATGCGGGAGTTCACCGGATGGGTGTCAGCGGGGGGGGTGAGTCAGGCGGCTGGCGGCAGGCGGCCAGCCGCCTGCCCCGCCGCCCCACGCACCGCCCCCACCGCCCCCACTGCCCCCACCACCCTGCCGCTCAAAGCCCTTCGCGGGTCGGCGTGTTCGTGTTCACGTTCGTGTTCACATTCGTGTTCGGGTGGTACATCGCCAGGGCCCAGATCACGAAGACGTCGATCGCCATCATGATCACCGACCAGAACGGCGAGTACGGCAGGAACAGGAACTGGGCGACCAGGCTCAGCGCCGCCAGCGCGATGCCGACCACGCGGGCCCAGGCGGCGCCGGAGAGGATGCCCACGCCGGTGATCACCGAGATCACGCCGAGAACCAGCAGGATCCAGCCCCAGCCGGTGAGGT
The DNA here is from genome assembly GCF_042790455.1 of Streptomyces sp. NPDC056734. Classification (NCBI taxonomy): domain Bacteria; kingdom Bacillati; phylum Actinomycetota; class Actinomycetes; order Kitasatosporales; family Streptomycetaceae; genus Streptomyces; species Streptomyces sp. NPDC056734. Next base: position 68,510 of record NZ_JBHTZD010000006.1, on the reverse strand, counting down.
TGATCTTGTAGACGTAGTCGCCGATCCGCGCGTAGACATCGTCCGCGGCGATGGCGGAGATGCCCTGGAGGATGAACAGGATGCCGTTGATCAGCATCAGCACACCGGCGAAAGTGACGCCCCCGGTGGCCCAGGGACTATTGGGGACCGGGGCGGCCTGGCGATGGCCGCCGGTGGGCGCTCCGGAGTGGGGCTGTGCGGTCATGGTGACACTCCGTTCCTGTGCGGCGGACGGCGTGCACCACATCCGCCTCGCCTTTCGACCCTGCGGCCGATCGGGTGGTCCGGCCACAGGCGGTCCGCCATTCGGGTGACGGTGGGCCCCGTGAGCACATGCGGGCGGGGTCCGGCGGCACATCACTGTGAGGACAGGACCGGCCGGGGGTGAGCAGGGAGACTGCGACGTGAGCGAACAGCTGGCACAACGGGTAGGGCATCGGGTACGGAGTCGGGTGCGACCGGCGGCGGTCGTCGCCCTGCTGACGGCGGCGGTCGTCGCCGTGGGCACGGCCGGGTGCTCGAACAGCACGACCCCGTCGAGCGTGGCGAGCAAGGCGGCGTCGGCGGCGTCGTCCGTGGGCTCCGAGGCGACGGGCGCGGCGAGCAAGGCGGCGTCGGCTGCCGAGTCCCTCGCCTCCGGCGCCTCCGACACCCTGGCGTCCGCCAGCGCCGAGGCCAAGGACAAGCTCGACGCGGTCAAGGGCGGCGTCGACGCGGCGGGCGACGTACGGCTCGGCACCGCGGCGACGGGCGCCGACGGACGTACGACGGTGGGTGTGAGCGCCCACAACACCACCGACTCGGCCAAGAACTTCGCCGTCGAGGTCGACTTCCGCGACTCCGGCGGCAACCTCCTGGACGTGGTCGCCGTCACCGTCTCCAACGTGGCCGCCGGTAAGACCGGCACCGCCACCGCCACCAGCCATCGCCAGCTCACCGGGACGGTGAAGACGGAGGTGCAGCGGGCGCTGCGGTACTGACGCGGGCGGGGCGGGGGCGTTGAAGGGGGCGCGCTCACCTCACGGTGCTGCGCCGCCGGACTCGGCCTCGGACCCGGGTCCGTCCTCGGCCCCGGAACCGGCCCTGGGCCCGGGTCCCACCTTGGGCCTGGCCTCGGACCCGGACCCGGAAACCGGGCCGGCCCCCTCCCCCACCTCCCCCACCTCCCCCGCCAAAAACTCCACCACCGCCAACGCGAACACCAAACACACCGCGATCCCCACCACCACCCACCCCGTCGGATACGACCACACCAGATAGACCACCAGCGCCACGATCACCAGCGCCCAGCCGATCCAGACCCGGTAGCGGCGCGTGAACCGCTCCACGGGCCCGAGCCGCATCCCCGCGCCGACCGCGACACCCCGCACCGCCCCGATGCCGCCGCTCCACAGCCGCCGTACCAGCCCGGCGCGGCGGCCGGGGCCGGTGAGCCAGGCGGCCAGGGCGACGACGACGCCCAGAGCGATCACCATCCGGACCATGGTGTGCAGGAAGTGGGTGAGGGTGTCGTAGACGGCGCTCGCGGCGGGCGCGGAGACACCGGCCGGGAGGGCGTCGAGGTAGACGGCCCGGAAGACATCGAGCCCGATGCCGAGCACCAGCGCCGCGAAGGCCGCGCCCAGGCACCCCGCGACCAGGGCCCGCCGCCGCCGCAACGCGAGCAGCACACCGGCGGCGATGAGCAGCACGGCGAGCACGGGGAGCCAGTTACCGGCGAGCTGGAGCAGCCGTACGTACGTCTTCACCTCGCCGATGTCCTTGGACCGTACGAGGGTCAGGTCGGTGTGGATGTCGGGGATCCGCGCGGCGACGGTCAGGCCCGAGTCCACGAGGCGCTGTTTGACCTGGGCGACGACGGGGGCGAGGTCGAGGGTGACGGTGTCGTCGGTGAGCTTGACCGCGCCGCCGCCCTTGCCGGTGAGGGCCTTGTCGAGGGCGCTGTGGGCCTGACGGTTGGCCTGGATCCACAGGTTGTGGAAGGCGTCGGAGGCGGCGACCTCCTGGGCCTTGTCGTGCACGAAGCTGCGCAGGGCGCTTTCGAGGCTGTTGCCGAGGCGTCCGAGGGCCTTCTCCAGGCGGGGCCGGTCGGTGGGCGCGACGCCGGAGAGCAGGGTGGACAGGTCGATCCGGGTCATCAGCGCGTCGGTCACCCGGTTGGCCACGGCGTCCTGGACGGCCGGTTCGTCGGCCAGCGGCGCGACGGTGTCGACGTACCGGCCGGTGTCCCCCACCTCGTTCGCGGCCCAGGACGCGACGATCGCGAGGGGCGCGAGCAGACAGCCGAGGGTGATCAGTACGGCGGCCAGGACGGACCGTCCGCGATGCGAGGGCGAACCGTTCCCGCCCCGCCCGCTCTCCAGCGCGGCGACCCTGGAGCGCAGCTCGGCCAGTTCGGAGGGGCCGGTGTCGTCCGCGGGGGCCCCGCCGTCGTCATCCGCTGTCGGGGCCATGCTCGCCTCCGGGTGCCTCAGTGGCTGTGCTGCCACCTTCCCCCGGGACGGGGGAGGGCACGAGCGGATGCGGGCCGTGCGAGTGAGAAAGGGGCGGCGGCCGGACGTCCGGGCCGCCGCCCCTCCGGCTTCGTCACATGTAGTGCGTGTAGGACGAGAACTCGCTCGCCCAGTAGGCAATACAGGTGTATGCCGCTCCGGCCACTCCCAGGCCGGATATTCCAAGCAGTGCGGCCTTGACGATGTCGCTAATTTTCACGTTCGCATTTCTGTTCACGAAACGACGTACAGGTGGACATGAGCATGACTATGGGCATGTACATGGAACAGGGAATGGCGGGACAGATACCCGCCCATTCACATGCGCAGAAACGTTATTCCTTGATCCCTGGCACGCGCACACCTTAGGGCTCTCATACTGGTTTTCCAAATCGAGCAAGTGACCTGTACTGGCATATATTTGCCCGACCGTCACACGCATTACAGCTCGGAGAGGACGGAGGGAACCCCCTTGCCCTCAAGCGCACTCCAGCGCCTACCGTCCCGCCCATGAGCATGCGCTACCGCCCGCTGGGGCATACCGGGATAGAGGTCAGTGCGTACTGTCTGGGCGCGATGATGTTCGGGTCGGTGGGGAACAAGGACCACGACGGCTGCGTACGGATCATCCTCTCCGCGCTCGATCGTGGGATCAACTTCGTGGAAACCGCGGACATGTACTCCGCGGGCGAGTCCGAGACGATCGTCGGGAAGGCGCTGCGCGGGCGGCGCGATGATGTGGTGCTCGCCACCAAGGTGCACTTCCCGATGGGCGAGGGGCGCAACCGGGGCGGCAACTCGCGGCGCTGGATCCTGCGGGCGGTGGAGGAGAACCTGACCCGGCTGGGGACGGAGTGGATCGATCTGTATCAGGTGCACCGGCCCGACGAGACCACCGACGTCGAGGAGACCCTCGGCGCCCTCGCCGACCTCCAGCGGCAGGGCAAGATCCGGGCGTTCGGGTGCTCCACCTTCCCGCCCGAGCAGATCGCCGAGGCTCACCATGTCGCCGAACGCCGGGGGCTGCCCCGGTTCCGTACCGAGCAGCCGCCGTACTCGCTGCTGGCGCGGGGCGTGGAACGGTCGGTGCTGCCGGTCTGCGAGCGGTACGGGATGGGCGTGCTGACCTGGAGCCCGCTCGCCTCCGGCTTCCTCACCGGCAAGTACCGCAAGGGCGGCGAGATCGACCTGACCACCGGGCGCCCCGCCCTGAACCCGGCCCGCTTCGACCCGAGCCTCCCCGTGAACGCCCGGAAGCTGGAGGTGGTGGAGGAACTGGTGGCGGTCGCCGAGGGAGTCGGCCGTACGCTGCCGGAACTGGCCGTCGCCTTCCCGCTCGCCCACCCGGCGGTGACCTCTGTGATCATCGGTCCCCGCACGGCCGGCCAACTGGACGGGCTCCTCAAGGGTGCGGACCTGATCCTGGACGACAGCGTCCTCGACCGGCTCGACGAGATCGTGCCCCCCGGCACCGACCTCTACCAGGCCGATGGGGCCTGGCGCCCGGCATCCCTGACGGACGCCGGGCTGCGTCGGAGGCCGGTCGGGGAGCGGGCGGCGGGGGGCTGATGCCCCCTGGCCCTGGGGGAGTTGAAAGGAAGTCGACAGGTGTGGACGTAACGGGCGACGGGCATGGAGTCCGGGTGCGGGAGGCGGTGCGCTGGTGAGTGACCGCGGCGGGGACCGGGCCGCACCCGAACGAGAGGGGAGCCATGTCGTCGCCTTCGTCGCCGTCGTCGCGAATACCGAGGTCACCGGAGCCGCAACCGGTGGCGGGACCGCCGTCGGCCGCCGCCGTCTTCCTGGTGCTCACACTGGAACCGGGCGGCGAGAGCATCGCCCGTGATGTGCTCGGCGCGGTCGAGGGACTGACCCGGTCGATCGGATTCGGCCACCCCGAGGGGCGGTTGAGCTGCGTGGCCGGGGTCGGCGCGCGCGTCTGGGAGCCGCTGTACGGCAGCCCTCGCCCGGCCGCGCTGCACCCCTTCGAGGAGCTGGCCGGGCCCCGGCACCGGGCCCCGGCCACCCCCGGCGATCTGCTCTTCCACCTCCGCGCCGACCGCCTCGACCTGTGCTTCGCGCTCGCCGCCGAACTGGTCCGCCGGCTCGGTGACGCGGCCCGCGTCCAGGACGAGGTGCAGACGTTCGCGTACTTCGACTCCCGCAACCTGCTGGGCTTCGTCGACGGCACCGAGAACCCCGTCGGTGACACCGCCGCCGACACCGCTCTCATCGGCGACGAGGACCCCGCCTTCCGCGGCGGCTCCTACGTCCTCGTCCAGAAGTACCTGCACGAGATGGACGCCTGGAGCAAACTCGGCGTCGAGGAGCAGGAACTCGTCATCGGCCGTACGAAGCTCACCAACCTCGAACTCGACGACGCCCCCGGCTCCCACCTCGACGTCAACACCCTCACCGCACCCGACGGTTCGGAGCTGCGGGTACTGCGCGCCGCGATGCCCTTCGGACGGCCCGGACACGGCGAGTTCGGCACGTACTTCATCGTGTACGCCCGTGATCCCGCCGTCCCCGAGACCATGTTGCGCCGGATGTTCCTCGGCACGGACGGGGCCGGGCCCGATCCCCTCCTCGATTTCTCGCGGGCGGTGACGGGGACCGCGTTCTTCGTGCCGTCGGCTTCCTTCCTGCGCGCGGCGGGCGACCGACCCTGACCCGCTTCCTCAGCCGCCGAGGCAGATGACCAGAAGGCAGAGCGAGGGGTCGTCGGACGGGTCGGTGGTGGCAGGGGGCTGACTGGGCGCCGGGGCGGGTTCGGCCGGTGCGGCGGGTGGCGTCGATGCCGGGGGCGGCGGCGAGGTCGGGTCCGGTACGGCGTCCGACGGTGGAGTGGTCTGCGGCTGCGGGGGCGCCACGGCGGTCGGGGGCGCGGCCTCCTGCGTCTGCGGGCGCAGGCCGTCCGGCTGTTCCGCGGCCGGTACGGCGGTGCGCTGGGCCGGGGTGCCGGGTGAGGTGGGCTGCGCGGGGTCCGTCGTACGTGGGGGTGCGCTCGTGCCGCCGCTCGGCGGGGCGGCGGGAGCGCTCGGCTCGGTGACCGGCTCGTCCACTCCGCCCACGCCGCCCATGCCCGTCGTCGTCTCGGGTGCCGTGGCCGCCTGGGCGCTGTCGGCCGAGCCGCCGCGGTCCATGGTGGAGAGGGTGAGCCCGCCCCCGACCAGCGCGACGGCGGTCGCCAGCACGGCCCGGCGCTGGCTCTTCTTCAGCCGGGCGAGCTGACGGCGGCGCGCGGCACGGCCTTGGGAGAGGGGTGGGGAGACAGGGGCTATGGGGGCTACGGGGGTTGCGGGGGTGGCGTCGGTCGCGTCGGGCGGTTCGGTCTGCCTGGTCGCCTCCGTCGGCCGGACGGGGACGGGCGGTGCGGGGGGCGCGGCCGTGCGGGGCGTGGGCACGGTGGGGGCGATGTCGGGCGCGTACGCGCCGCAACCTGGGCACACCAAAGCGCCGTTGAGATGTCGGCGGCACGAGGAGCAGTAGTCCATCTGCGGGCTTCCTGAGTTGACGTGCCGGCGGCCGGGGCCGCGGCCTGATCACGTTCGCACGTGGGATCGAGCGGCCAGCAACGCTAACGACGACTCAGGACCGCTGTGTGCAGCCTGTGTGACGCTCCTGCACAGATTCGCCGTACGCGGATGCGACGGGTGCGGTGGGTGGGCGGACGGGGACGCTGTGTGCGGTGGGTGTACCGGTACTGCCGGGTAACCAGTACGGGCGGTCACCACCGTGATCGGGCGCCGGGCGCCCAGGTGATCACCGGTCGGGTGGGGCGCCGCGTGGGTGTCTTTCCGGCTCGATCAGCGCCCGCTGCCGGGCGGGAAGGGCTGCCCGCCCGGCAGGGCGGTCGCGCAGACGATGGATCACCTGTCAGATCGCGCGTCCCCACCCGAATTCATGCCCACGCCCACGATGTGAGCCCGGGGCGTGACCGGGCACGCGCACGTACGACGGCCCCGACCGCCGACCGAGGTCGGTGATCGGGGCCGGTGGTCGGCGGCCGGGGCCGTTGACCGGGGTCAAGCCCTCAGAGCCCGAACTCCTGCGGCGACAGCCCCAGCACCCCGCACGCCTCGCGCAGCACCTGCTCCTCCGCCGGGGCCACATAGCCGTCGGCGCCGGCGATCACGAAGCCGGTCTGGATGACCGCCCTGGCCTCGGTCGGCTTCTTGCCGGCCTGGGCGATCACCTGGAGGACCTGGTTCTTGCCCTGCGGGAAGTCGAAGGACAGTGCGTCGACATGCTTGTTGAAACGCTGGCGCAGCTGGTCCGGCGGGAAGTTCGACAGCACGTCGTTGTGCAGGATCAGCGACTCCACGTGCTGACGCTCGGTCGGGTCCACATGGCCGTCGGCCGCCGCGACCAGGGCCGCCATCGCCATGCTGGCGTCCCGGTACGCACCGCTCTTCAGCTCGGCCTTCAGCGAGGTCAGCTGCGACTTGAGCGCGCTCACCAGCTGGGCCTTGGACCCGCCTCTGCCGCTCGAACCGGAGCTTGTGCCACCATGTCCACCGAATCCGCCCGGGGCACCGTGTCCGCTCTGCCCGCCGTGCCCACTCTGCCCGCTGGAGCCGCGCGACCCCTGCGCCTGCTGTTGCAGGCCCTTGGCCTGGTCCTTGATCCGGTCCCACATCGCCATGCCAGCCACCTCGGCCTCTGCCGTCACATATCTGTCCGCGTTTCTTCCTTCTGCCAACGTCTGCCCTCACAGGAAAGTTCCCTCACCTCCCCACCCCACAGGCCCCCGAACAGGCGAACGCCACTGTTCCGCACGGCCCCGTCCCCGGCCGGAAGCGAACGGAACGGCCCTTCAGCGGCCCCTCAAGCGATCGGTTTTGGACGTAGTTCCCCGGTGACATGGTCGAACTGGCAGGTTCATGGCAGGCTCGACCGCCCGGCCAACAGAGGGCCGGTCCTACCGGCGGGAGGACGCTGGTGGAGTTCGAGATCCAGCTGTCGGGTTCGGTCGAAGTACGTGCCTTCGGCCGCCGCGGTGATCTGGGATCGACCAAAACCCGCATCATGCTGGCCGCGCTCGCCTGGGACGCCGGCCGGATCGTCAGCGTGGACACCCTGGTCCACCGGGTCTGGGACGACCACCCGCCGGGCAAGGCGCGCGAGGCCCTGTACTCCCATGTGTCACGGATCCGCGCGGCGCTGCGGATCGCCGGCGGCGAGGCGCCCGCGATCGAGAGCCGCACCAACGCCTATGTGCTGCGCACCGAACCGGACCGGGTGGACCTGCGCCGCTACACCACCTTGCTCCACCAGAGCCGTGCGCTGCGGGAGAGCGACACCGGGACCGCCCTGCGGCTGCTGGACGAGGCGGACGACCTGTGGCGCGGCGAACCCCTCGCCGGGATCGCCGGGACCTGGCCGGAGCATCTTCGGGCCGCTCTCGGCGAGACCCGGGTCGCGGCGGCCATGACCCGGACCGACCTCCTCCTCGGCACCGGGCGGTACGCCGACACCGTGCCCGTCCTGCTGCCGCTGGTCGCCGAGTATCCGGTGGACGAGGCCATGGCGGAACGGCTGGCCATCGCCCTGTACGGCAGTAATCGCACGGCCGAGGCGACCCGGCTGGTCCAGCGCACCCGGCAGCGGCTGGTACGCGACATCGGTCTGGACGCCGGACGGCGGCTGCACCGCGTCCATCAAGGGATTCTGTCGGGCATGTCCGCGCGGGAGTTGTTGCGGCCCGGGGAAGGGGAGGGGGAGGGCGCGAGCCGCCAGGGTGCACACGGTGGCGGTGGCACAGACAGTCGCAATGGCGGGGGGCCGGGCAGCGCGCCGGTCGCCGTCCGCCCGACGGACCATGCCCCCGACAACCTCCCCCGTGACATTCCCTGGGTCGGCCGGCGCGACGAACTGCGGCGGCTCGGTGCGATCCTGCGCGAGGGCGGCGGCGACGCGCCCGGGGCCGTGGTGACGGTCGAGGCGATCCACGGGATGGGCGGCGTCGGCAAGTCCGCGCTGGCCGTCCATGTCGGCCACCAGTTGCGCGACCGCTTCCCCGATGGGCGGCTGATCGTCCACCTGGGCGGCCACGCGCCCGACCGTACGCCGCCGGCCCCGGCCCGGTTGCTGGCCGAACTGCTGCGGCTGCTCGGCAAGGGCGTACGGGAGCTGCCGCGCGAGACCGAGGAACTGGTGGCCCTGTGGCGGGAGGCGGCCCGGGACCGGCGGATGCTGGTGATCCTGGACGACGCCGTCGACTCCGACCAGGTCGGGCCGCTGCTGCCGGGTGCATCCCCGACGGCGGTCATCGTCACCAGCCGACGCCGATTACCCGGGCTGCCGGGGGTCCGCGCGCTGTCGCTCGACGTGCTCTCGCCCGAGGACGCGTCCGCGCTCTTCGTCCAGCGGCTGGGGCCGCGCCCCGGGAGCAGCGCCCCGGAGATCGCGGCGATCGTCCGGTGGTGCGGGTATCTTCCGCTGGCCGTCGAGATCGCCGCCAGCCGGCTGCTCGCCCGGCCGTCCTGGACCACGGCCGATCTGCTGCGGCAACTGAGCGCCGGGGACGGCGAGCCGATCGCCGAACTGCGCGACGGCGAACGCACGATGACCCGCGTCTTCGAACTCTCCTACCGCTCCCTGGACGCCGAACAGCAACTGGTCTTCCGGCGTATCGGCCTGCACGCGGGCGTGGAGTTCGGCCCGCACGCGGTGGCCGCGCTGACCGGTCTGCCGACCGCCACCGCCGAGCGCGTACTGGAAGACCTGATGACCTACCACCTGGTCGCGGAGCCCGTCCCGCACCGGTTCACGGTCCACGATCTGCTGCGCAGCTACGCGCGCTCGCTGATCGAGGCGGGGGACACGGACTCGGCGCAGGACGCCCACCGGGCGGTGGGGAACCTGGTGGCCCACTATCTCCGCGAGGCCGACCGGGCGGACCGGCTGGCGTACCCGTTCCGCTCGCGGATGCGGCCGGAGGCCGTGGCGCCGCCCACGGGCACCGCCCAAGACCCGGCCCCCGTGTCGTCGATCACCTGGGCGGACGCGCACGCGGCCGAGAAATGGCTGATCACCGAGGGTGGCAACCTTCTCGACGTCCTCGACCGGGTCGCCGAACACGGCCCGGAACGCCAATTGGCCCTCGCGGTGCATGTGCTGGCCGGGTTCCTGGACATGGAGGGGCATCTGGCGAAGGCCGAGCCGCTGCTGCGGCGGACGGTGACGTACTGGCGCGGCGAGGACGACGGCCCGGCACTCGCGCGGGCGCTGCTCGACCTGAGCGCGGTGCACACCCATGCCTCCCGTTACGAGGAGAGCATCGCGGACGCCCGTACGGCCCGGGATCTCGCCCGCGCGGCCGGGGACACGGAACTGGAACTCCAGAGCATCCACGGGATGTCGATCGCGCTGTGGCAGGCCGGCCAATACACGTCCGCGCAGGAACTCCAGAAGCGTTCCCTGGAGATGGGCACGGAGGCGGGCAGCGCACTACAGGTGGCGCGCAGCCGCAATCTGCTCGGCATCACCCATCTCCATCTGGCGGAGAACCGGGAGGCGTTGTTGAATTTCTCGGCGGCGCTGTCGGGATTCAAGGAGCTGGGCGATACGCGCGGTCAGTACAGCGCCTTGAACAACCTGGCGGAGCTGCACCAGAAAATGGGCGAACCGGAGGCTGCGGAAAGGTACTACCGGGAAGCGATTTCCGTGGCCGAGGGCATGGGCAGCAAACGCCACCACGCGACGATCTACATGAACCTGGCAAGCGTGCTGAACGTCATGGGCAGAACGGACGAAGCGCTCGCGCTGTACGACGAGACGCTCCCCGTCCTGCGGGACGTCGGCGACCGCAGGGGTGAGACTCTCGCGCTGAACCGCATCGGCCGGGCGCACCGCGCCGCCGGCCGATCCGAACAGGCCCTCGCCTGGCACACCGCCGCCCTGGAGGTGGCCCGCAGCATCAGCGCGGGCGGCGAAGAGGCTGACGCCCTCTACGACTTGGCCCGCGCCGAACACGACACCGGCCGCCTGGCCGACGCCGTGGCCCATCTGGCGGCCAGCGCGACCGTCAGCCGGAGGCTCGGCGCGCGGGTGGAGGAGGCCCGTGCGGAACGGGCGCTGGCGGAGCTGCGGGAGGCGATGGGGGTGGCGGTCGAGCGGGGACGGTGAATCGGCCTGTTCGTCCCCACTCACGCAAACGACCCCCCGCCGGAAGCAGGGGGTCGTTTGGAGCGCGAGTGTGCGTCACTCGGGCAGGCGCCGCCCAGACCGCGCCTGCCCGTGGCCACCCCTCGGTTCTCTGTGGCTCGATGGCTGGACGCGTCTTGACTCCCGTCAACGCCTACTTGAACATGCCTACTGGACCAGTCCACCAGTCGACGGGAAATCAGTTATGGCACTGCCGAAGTACGACCAGATCGCATCCGATTTGCGGGGGCGCATCGTCCGGGGCGAGATCCGGCCGGGCGACGCGCTGCCATCCGAACGTGAGTTGACGGAGCGCTGGAAGGTGTCGCGTGCGACTGTCGTGCGGGCGCTGGAAGTCCTCCGGCAAGAGAGCCTTATCGAGACGCGCCAGGGCACGGGAAGTAGCGTCCGGGAGCGGACGCCGCTCGCACGAACGGCAGGCGAGCGATACCGAACCGCTGTGACTACTGGCCACATCTATACGGCCGGTGAGCATGCCGACATTCTGGGAGCGGAATTGGTGCCCGCTCCGGAGGATGCCGCCACGGCACTCGGCGTCGACCCTGGGGATCAGGTGGCCCGCAGGGAGCGCGTGACGTTCGAGGGCGAGCAGCCGACCTCGATGAGCTATTCGTGGTTCACGTCCGCTGTCGCCGAGGCTTCGCCGCGCCTGCTTCTGCGTGAGCGCGTGCGGGAGGGGACAACCCGCTACGTCGAATTGCAGACGGGCCGACGACCGCATACCGGTCGCGACTGGTGGACCTCACGACTCGCCACGGACCGGGAGCGGGAACTGTTGAAGCTTGAGGCGCCTGCGGCCGTGGCTGAAGTGCGGCATGTCTCGTATGACGCAGACGGTCAGCCGCTGGCCTACGAGGTGGCCATTACTCCGGCGGGTCGATGGGCACGCACGGAGGAGTACCCCATGTCTGACTGATCGTCGGATGTCGAACTGGCATGCGGGCCCCTGCCGTTGGCGGGGGCCTTTTCCGTACCCATCTTGACATGACTAGTCCACCGGTGGACCATTCAGGTGCACGGTGAGTGGTGGCGCGATTACGCGTCACTGATTTCGCCGTGGCCACGTGCCAATTCAGTAAACCCCCGCGACGGGCGAACGTCCGGGGGCGTGGTCAACCTGAGAGTGCAGGTCAACATGGTGAAGCTTATCGGCACCTTCCTGGGGTGGGTGCTGGGTGTGCTGATGCCCGGTAAGGGCAAGCGTCGGGCGGGCGCCCGTCCGACCCGTGAGGCGCCCGTGCGGCGGCCGAACGCGCCCCGTCCGGGCGTCGGACGGGTGCGTGTGCCCCGGTCGCCCTACGGCCTCTGTGAGCCGTTGGACGCTGGCGGTACCGCGCCGATCCGCCCGTATGTGATCGCTGCGGAGAGAGAGCGGGAGCGCTCGCGTCAGCATCGCCGTCGGGTCGCGTTGGTCCTGGCGGCGGACTTCGGTGTCGACCTTGACCGGCATGTGGTCGGTGCTGAAGACGTGAGGGTATGAGCGCCCCGGGCACGGGTGCTCCGGACGGGAAGCTGTCGGCGCAGTGCGCCATCGGGCAGTGCGAGGACTACGGGTATCTGCATGCCGCCTGCCGACAGACCGGGGATGTGGCGTTGCCGCACGGCGAGGGTCTGATCCGGATCGCGCGCTGCACCTGCGCCTGCCACACCCCGGATGCGGAAGGGGCAGCGTCGTGAGTGAGCCGTTCGTGGATGAGCGTTGGTCGCCGGAGTGCATCGCGGCCACGGAGCACGCCAACGCGGGCGGGCATGCGCGGTGCCGGCGGCTTGCGGACATCCCCATGTCGCACAGCGGGGGCCGGGCCATCCTGGTGCCGCGCTGCACCTGTCCCTGCCACGCGCGGGGTGGGGAGGCGGCGCGGTGAAGTCCGGTACGTGGCCGGAACCGGGCGAGTCCCGTATGACCATCGAGACCTACCGGGTGCGCCCGGACGGTGAGCGCGTGGACCGCTCCCCGGTGCGGACCTACCGGGCGGCGCCCGGTCCGCTGCCTCTCGACTCCCTTCGCCTGCCTCCCTGCCGCTGCCCTCACTGCCGGACCGGCGACGGCCCGCCCGGCGAGATGTCCGAGGCTGCTGCCGGGTGGGAGGGGTGACGTGGTGTCCTGGGGCAGGGTCGGACGCCGTCGGCGCTGCGGCGCACCGGGCCGGATGCCGGTGGACCTGGTGGCGCTGATGCCGGCGCACATCCCGGACAGCAGTGATCCCCGGGTGTCGGTGAGTGCGGAGCTGTGATGCTGCCGGACTGCAACGCGGTGAGCGGGCCCACCCCGAGGGATGTGGCGTGCATCTTGCACGAGGGTCACCCCGGTCATCCGCTGGGTGAACGACGGATCGAGGGACTCGACCTCCCGCCCGCCTCTGCTGGCCTCCGGCGGCTGGTAGGTGCGGGCTTCGGCGCCGATCCGGGCCACCCGGTCACGGCAGATTGTCGGGTGTCCGGCTGGGGCTGCAACGGGGCGGTCCCCGCGTCACGGAGGGAGACCAGGTCATCCGGGTCCGTCCGGGCCGTCCGGGGCTTCGAGGGCATAGGGGGTGCGCGGACGACCTGGACGTCGAAGGGCTCACCGCGCTGACGGCCGACCGGCCTCGGCACGGTACAGACGCTCGGCCTCCGCCTTCATGCCCTGGATGCCCCTGGCGGTGTAGCCCTTCCAGATGAGGTGCTTCAGGAGGCGGGCGCCGAGCTTGCCGATGAGGGTGTTCCTGGGCTTGAGCCAGTACCGCCAGGTGACTTCGGTCCGGCCGTCCGGTGTCGCGGCGTAGAAGAGGTTGCCCTGCCAGAACTCGAAGATCGGCATGGGCGGGAGGTAGCCGTAGACGTAGTGGTGGGTGGCGGGGTCGCGCTTGAGGATGGCCTCGGTGATCGTGGAGTTGTCGGTCATCGTGTAGGTGATGTGGGAGCCGGGTTCGTTGAACTCCTGGGTGACGGTCCAGGACGCGGCGCCGGGCAGACCCCGGTAGGGACGCATGATCTTGCTGATGTCGAGGTTCCTGGGCAGGTTCTCCCAGACGAATGCGAGCGGGGCGTCGATGACCACGGTGTTCGTCACGACGTAGGTGGAGTCGGCGGGGAGGGGAGCCGACATGTCCTGGATCTGCTGCTGGGTGAGCATGGGTTCTCATTTCTGGGTGGGTCGTGGAGGGACCGGGCGAGGTCGCGGGCTGCCCCATGGATGGAGCGGGCCGCTTGCCGCTCAGCATTCGCCGAACCGAACCGTTCGGTTTTGACGGTAGGCCACTCTGGGCCATCCGTCAAACAGAACGGTTCGGTTTGGTAATCTGGGGTCATGCCTGCGACGAACAGCCCGCGCTCACCGGGCCTCCCCGACTCCACCCGCGAACGGATCATCGACGCGGCCACCGCCGAGTTCTCCCGGTACGGCATCGCCGGCGCGCGCATGGACCGCATCGCCAAACAGTCCCGTACCAGCAAGGAACGCCTCTACGCCCACTTCCGGGGCAAGGAAGCCCTCTACGCCTTCGTCGTGACCCGCGAACTGGCCCTCATCACCGAGGCCACCCAGCTGGACCCCACCGACCTGCCCGGATACGCGGGACGCCTCTTCGACCACTTCGCCGAACACCCCGAGCACTTCCGCATGATCGCGTGGGGACGCCTGGAGATGACCGAGGCCACCGCCCCCGACGGCGAACCCACCCGCGCCGCCGCCACCCGCAAGACCGAACAGCTACGCCGGGCCCAGGAAGCCGGACACCTCGACCCCGCCTGGGACCCCGTCGACATCCTCGCCCTCGTCACCCAGCTCGCCACCACCTGGACCGCCCAGCCCGAACTCACCGAGATCGCCGCCCGGCACGCCCACGACACCACCCACACCGCCCGCCGCAACGCCGTCACCAACGCCGTCCAGCGGATCTTCCCCACCGCCCGCCCCACCGGCGACGGCCCCCCGCTGTGAGCGAGGGGCTGCTGTGATGTGCGGGTGAGTCACGTAGCCGGCAGAACATCCAAGGTGGCGACGAGTTCGGGGATCTGGGCGCGGGGAATGTGCAGCAGGGCGGCCTCGTCCGGTCCGTCCGGTGTGAGGGGGACGTTCATGCGCCAGGAACCGGGTCGCCATCGGAGACGGACCCGGTCGGCGAAAGCCGGTTCCTGGGCGAGCTGGGCTACGAGACGCGTGGCGTCGTCGACCGGCAGCTTCAGCAGCGCCCAGCCACGGTGATAGGCGATGAAGGCGTCGGCGCCGTAGCCGAGGGGCTCGTCGGCCTGCGCCCGAACCCCGGCTGTCGCCTCACCCACGTCCTGGCAGCAGGCGAGTGTCGCGTAGCCGAGGCGCCACAGCGCGCGGACGACCGGAATCATCTCGGCGTCGATCTCGACCGGTTCGCCCTGAGGCGCGGTGAGCGTCTCGTGGGGGTGGATGAGTGGGTCCGTCATGACTGCCACCACGTCACGATTGACGGTGGGCGGTCCACCGATCGGCCGCGGCGGCGAGGGCTTGAATCCATGGGATGCCGGGCGCGTCGGCGGCGATCCCTGTCCAGAGCCGTTTCTGGGCGGTCGCGAAGACATCAAGGGCCCGGCGCGGCGCGGCGGGCCATGCGGGGGTCTTCGCGGCCCATCTCTCCGCGTCTGCCGGGGTGTGGCCGGCGGAGATGAGCCAGAGGGCCCAACAGGCGGCGTCGATCCATGCGGCACCACGCGTGGGCCATGCCCAGTCGACGACCCGAGCGGCGTTGGCGGCGATCAGGATGTTGTCGGGGTGCCAGTCGGTGTGCAGCAGGGTCTCGCCACGCAGTAGGTCGGCGTCATCGGAGTGGTCGAGGTAGTCGGCGAGGCGCTGGTCGATGTGCTTGAGTTCCAGGTCGGCCGGAGCCCGGACGCCGGAGAGCGTGGTGAGGGCGTCAGCGACGAGCGGCAGGTCGCCCGAGTGCGGGCGGTAGTCCACCGGTCGGCCGTCCACCTGCTCGAAGCCGAGCAGGTCCCATGTGCCGTCGTTGACCCGCCAGAGCAGGCGGGGGGCGAGCGGGACCACATAGCGGTTGACCGCGGCCTCCCGGTTCTGTGTCCACGCACGTGGGTGATCGGTCCGCACCCCCTTGACGAATACGCGCCCGGTGCGGGTGTCGAGTGTCGCGGCGATCTCGCTGTTGAGCCCCTTCTCGACGGTCACCGCCGCCTGAACGGACCCGGTGTGCGCCTCGACGGCCGCGCGGGTGGCGGGGGGAAGGTCGTCCCAGTGCAGTCTCATGGTCACCACGGCGGGGAGTGTAGGGGCTCGAAGGCGGAGTCCGGGGCCGCCCGCGCGGGGCCGGCGGTCCCCGGACGGCCAGGGGGTCAGTTGTACGGGTTGTCGTTCCCGCAGCCCCTCATGACGTCGCCACTGGCGATGTCATCCAGGTCGACGAACTCGATCTCGTCCTCGTCGTCCGGCCGTACGGTGATCTCCACGCTGGTCGCGGTCATTCGGGTGTCCTCTCTCAGGTGTGCTGGCAGTAGCGGTTCAGCGGCGCGTCGGCACGGCGGTACATCTTCACGAGCGGCATGCACTTGGTGCACTTCTGCTGAAGCGCGCAGCCGGTGCATGCCCCTTGACGCTGAAGTGCCCGGTCGGCGATACCTCCGAGCCGCGCCAACCCCGCGACACCTTCCGTGAGCAGTGGTATCGAGTGATCGCGGGAGACTTTGCAGACGGTCGCCATGCCGAAGGGGTTCACGTTCAGGGACGTGTGACCGGCATCGCATCCGCTGAAGGGGGTTTCGTTGCGGATGTACTCGGGCGCCTGTTCCGCGAGAGGATCGGCGCCGCCGGAGAACGTGGGGGACATGTTGCCGTACACGCGGTAGCGCGGGGCGTGGTGCTGAGCGAGTTCCCGCATGGCTGCGGCCTCGTGGGCATTCTGGCGGGTGACGATCACGCTGAGCGACAGCGGCAGGTCGGCCTCGGCTGCGGCGGCCAGGCCGCGCATAAAGTTCTTGAAGGAGCCACGGTGCCCGGTGAATGCGTCGAAGGTGCTTTCCGTGGCCCCGTACACGCTGAGTGTCACCCGGTACGGGCGGCGGGTGGTGAGCAGTTCGAGCATGCGCGGACGGTGCAGGGTGGACCCGTTCGTCAAGATCTCCAGCATCATCCCGAGGTCATGGGCGAGGGTGTATGTCTCGGAGAAGTGCTGGTCGATGGTGCACTCTCCGCCGCCCAGTTCGAGCCACACGATCCCCGCGTCACGCAGAATGCGCAGGAGACGCTCGCGGGGTTCCCAGCCGAGACCGGCATTCACCTTGTCGCCGTAGACACAGTGGGCGCACGCCCAGTTGCATCCGTCGTTCAGTTCGTACGAGGCACGGCCGTGGCCGTACGGGGAGGGATCGCGGATCAACAGCGCACCATCAGTGAGGTGTTCATCGAGATCCAGCGCCCATCGGTGCCGGGCGGCATTGCGTAACCAGTCGGGAACTGTGCCCTTGACCGCAGCGTCACGCAGTTGTCCATACTGGTGCTGCTTGATCTTGATGCCCGCGTGGCTTCCCGGACGTAGGACGTAGTAGTCCGACAAGAACGGGGCGACGATCAGCTGATGCATCCGATCTCCAGGGGTTCGGCACTACGACGCGTTCCAGGGGCCGGTCACCGACGATGCCCTGCCCCGCGCGCCCTCTCAGCGAAGGAGTGTGAGCCGGGAGGAAGCGCCCCTTACCGCCGTCGCTGAGACCCACATCCCGTGCACCGGCCCAACTCGGCGGCTCACCAGAACGGTAGCGGCGCGCAAAGATCCGTATCAAGGGTTGTACGTCTATTGAGTGATACGAAACAGGCCAATCCTTTATACGGCAACGTAAGCGGCCCCTCACCATGGGCAAGGGGCCGCTGCGGAGTAGGGCTGCCAGCGCTAAAGGAGGTGGTCGAACTCCCCCGCCTTGACGCCCGCCACGAACGCCGCGAGCTTCGCAGGGGTGGTCGTCACTATCACCCCAGGGTTGTCACTCTCACGCATCAAGATCTCGTCGCCCTGCATCGCCAACTCAAGACAGTTGGAGTCCTCCGCGTCGGTCGAGAACGAAGACTTCTGCCACTGGATCTCATTCATGGGCCCCATCCCTTGAGAAGTCATGCAGTGTGGATGCTCTAGACGAGGTGGTCGAACTCCCCCGCCTTGACACCCGCCACGAACGCCGCGAGCTTCGCAGGGGTGGTCGTCACTATCACCCCAGGGTT
>NZ_JBHTZD010000006.1:2518-50570 GCF_042790455.1 Streptomyces sp. NPDC056734 | reverse complement strand
TCACTCTCACGCATCAAGATCTCGTCGCCCTGCATCGCCAACTCAAGACAGTTGGTGCCCGCCGCGTCGGTCGAGAACGAAGACTTCTGCCACTGAATATCCACTTCTCCCACGCCTTCATACTTGTTGAGCGATCTCATTGATGAAGTCACGCGACCGCACGGCGTCGAGCGACCTCTCCTCGGTCCGGTCCAGAACTGCTCGGAAATTTGCAAGGCGCGTCTCTGCATCAAGGAACGCAGGACCGTACGGGGTGTCCGTCTGGACCGTGTCGAGCTGTGGAACAGGCCCGCACGCATAGAGTGTCGCACTTCCAGCGTTCGGGAAGCCTCCTATGGAGAACGGAATCACGCGTACCCTCACGTTCTCCCGATCGGACTGCTTCAGCAGGTAGTCGAGTTGCGCGCGGGCGATCTTTCTCCCACCGAACTCCATGCGCAGTGCCGATTCGTGGATCAAAAAGGTGCACATGGGCGGGGTCGCCCGGTCCAGCACATCGCGACGCTTCAGCCGCAGTGACAGCTCACGACGCAGTTCGATGTCGCTCAGGGCAGGAACGGCCTCGGTGAACACCGCGCGGGCATAGTCCTCGGTCTGAAGCAGCCCAGGCATGTGCATGATCTGCACGGCTCGCAGAGCGCTGGCGTGGTGCTCAAGCTCGGACAGATCGAGAGCACCGACCGACAGAACCTCGCGATAGTCCTCCCACCACCCCTTTCTACGGTCCTCGGCCATGGCCGCCAACGCCTCGACGTACTCGGCGTCGGGGCAGCCGTAATGCGCGGCCCAAGTGCGTACACGCTCACCGCTCACCCCGAAGCGCCCCGACTCGATGTTGCTGACGGTCGTCCGGTCCGTGCCCAACTGGGCTGCGGCGTCAACGAGCGTGAGTCCGGCGCGCTCCCGGATCCTTCGCAGCTCCGCACCCAATCGGCGCTGCCGTGCGGTCGGCGCCTTCCTTGGTGGCATCGGTTCCCTCCTGTCGAGCCCTCAGTGTGGCCCGTATCCCCGGACAGAGTTAATCAGTAGCACCCTTTCGGGTTTCAGGTACTACAGGTGATACGCATACGCTACCGTCTCTCCCAACACCACCCAGCCACGACCGAGTTGGGAGACAGCGCCATGTCCACCACACCCCCCACCCCCACATCGCCAACCTCCTACCGCCTCACCACAGCCAACGCCCGAACCGCCCCCGGGGTACTGCGCAACCTCGTCGCCACGCTGCTGCGGTCCACCGGGCACGACGCGCTCGCCGAGTCGGCACGGCTCTGCACCAGCGAGGTCGTCACCAACGTGTACCGGCACACCCGTACGCCGCTCATCCACATGGAGGTCGCCGTCTCCGAGGCGTCCGTCACGGTGTGGGTGCATGACGATCTGCCGGGGGTGCTTCCGCTCCAGCCCGTCGGGAGGGATGGGGAGAGCGGGCATGGGCTCCATCTGGTGGAGGCGTGTGCCGATCAGTGGGGGAGTGCGGTGCGCGGCGGGCTGAAGGCGGTCTCGAAGGCCGTGTTCTTCACGCTCGACGAAGGCGGCAGAGGGACTTTGTGACTCACGTCCCCGAGCGCACGCCCAAACCTGAAAGCGGGGCTGCCCCGCCGACCAGGGGCAGCCCCGCTGCGCCGCCGGGGGGAGGTGTCGTGCGGGGGCCTTGCCATGACAGCCGTGGGGGTTGACCAACTGCCGGCGCCCCGCGCGTCCCGTCCCCTGGGTGGCAGGGAACAGCCTGCCGTGCCGGGGGTGGCGGAATGGTCGTGAGCGGGGAAGATCCGTACACCTACCGCTCGGGCGGCCCATACGTACGTACGCGGGGCGGGGGGCCGTAGGTCTAGCGAGGGCCTGCCAGCGCCGCGATCTCCGTCCTGGACGTGATGCCGAGTTTGGCCAGAATGTGTTCCACGTGGGCGTCCACCGTGCGCTTGGAGATGACCAGGCGCTCGGCGATCTCCCGGTTGGACATGCCCTGGGCGACGAGGGCCGCGACCTCGCGTTCGCGGCGGGTGAGGGAGTCGGCGGAGCGGAGGGGGGAGCGGGCCCCGGCGGGGGGAACCGGCTGGGGCGGGACCGGGATGTCCGTGTCCGTGCGGACGGCCTCCAGGATCTCCTGGCCCGACATCCGCGACCCCGCCTCCCGCCAGCGTTCGAAGTCCGCCGGGCCCAGGGCCGCGCGGACCGCCTTGTCCACCGCCTCCAGCTCCTCCAGCAGGCGGGGGAGCAGCGACACCGGGTCGCCGCCCAGGCGCCGGGCGTGCTGCGCGTATCCGAGCAGCCAGCAGGCCCGCACCGGGCGCCCGCGCTCGGCGGCGCACCAGGCCAGGCCCAGCGAGGCCAGCGCGGCCACCAGCACCTCGCCGATCTCGCTCGCCGCCTCCAGGCCGTCCCGGAAACAGCGCTCGGCATCCTCGTGATCGCCGCTCAGCCACAGGATCATCCCCTGGGTGCTCTGCGTCGACGCGTACAACTGGCGTTCGCCGACCCCGGCGAGGTACGCAAGGCCCGTGCGGCACAGCTCCAGGGCGCCCGCCGTGTCGCCGAGCACCGCCCGCAGCAACGCGCCCTCGTAGTGCACGACGCCGATGGCGAGGCCGTCGCCGGACTCGACGATCCGCAGCCGGTTGCGCTCCAGTTCGGCGAGGCCGTTCTCGACATCACCGCCGAACACGGTCATCGCGCCGAGATACGCGGCGGCCGACCGCTCCACCCGGTCCTCACCGATCCGCAGGGCCAGTTCGTGGGCGCGCGGGAAGCGGTCGGACGCGGTCTCCAGGTCCGCCATCCAGACGCCGAAGATGCCGGTCATCTGAAGGGCCCAGGCGCGTTCGGGGCAGTCCTGCGGTACGCGGCTCAGGCCCTTGTCGATCCAGTGCCGGCCCTCGGACAGGGTGCCCGCCGCCCGCCAGTACGCGCCCAGCCGGGTCGCCAGCCACAGCGCGTCCTTCGCCTGGGCGTCGTCCCGCGCGCAGCCCCACTCCAGGGCGGCCCGGATGTCGGCGATCTCCTCGCGCACCGCCCGGTGCAGCGCCACCTGCGCCGGGCTCAGGAACTCGTCCCAGAACCGGGCGACCAGGTGCTCGTAATGCGCGAAGTGGCGTTGCCGCACACCCGATCCGGCGTCCGGCGTGCGCTCCAGCCGGCCCGCGCCGTACTCGCGGATGGTGTCCAGCAGGCGGTAGCGTCCGCCGTCCTCGCCGATGCGCTGGACCACCGACTTGTCCACCAGGCCGATCAGCGCCTCGACCACCTGTTCGGCGCTCAGTTCGGCATCCGCGCAGACCCGTTCGGCCGCCGACAGTTCGAAGGACCCGGCGAACACCGAGAGCCGGGCCCACAGCAGGCGCTCCTCGGGGGTGCACAGGTCGTGGGACCAGTCGATCGCCGTACGCAGGGTCTGGTGGCGGGTGAGCCGGGTCCGCCTGCCGCCGGTGAGCACCTCGAAGCGGCGGTCGAGACGGGCGACCAACTCGGCCAGGGGCACCGCCCGCAGGCGTACGGCGGCCAGCTCCAGGGCCAGCGGGATGCCGTCGAGCCGGTCCACCAGCGCGAGGGTGCGTTCGCGGTCGGCGCCGGTGCCGGAGAAACCGGCGGTCACGGCGGCGGCCCGCTGCACGAACAGATCCGCCGCGTCCTCCCTGGCCAGCGGGGCGAGCGGTACGCAGTGCTCCCCCGGCACGTCCAGCGGCTGGCGGCTGGTGGCGAGCACGCTCAGCCCGCCCGCCTCGCGCAGCAGGATGTCGCAGAGCATCGCGCAGGCGTCCACCAGATGCTCACAGGTGTCCAGAACCAGCAGCAGCCGCCGTCCGCGCAGATGTTCCACCACCGCGTCCAGCGGGGTCATCCCCGGCTGTTCCGGCAGCTCCAGCACCCCGGCCAGGGTGGCCGGGATCAGCTCCGGGTCGCGCAGCGCGGACAGCTCCACCAGCCGCACCCCGTCCGGGTACCGGCCCGCGACCATCCCGGCCGCCCGCAGCGCCGTACGGCTCTTGCCGACCCCGCCGGGGCCCACCAGCGTGACCAGTCTCGACTGCTCCAACGCCGTGCGGAGCAGCGCGAGTTCCGCGCCCCGGCCGACGAAACTGGTCATCTCCACCGGCAGCTGCCCGCCCCGCCGCTGACCGAATCCGAACCCCATGCGACCCCCGATGCAGTCCATGCAGACCATCACAGCGTAGGCATACGGATGCCGAGCGTGAATGGCGTACGGGATGACGGGGTGGGGGAAGGGGCGCGAAGGTGACGGCGTACGGGTGTCGGCCCAGTTCAGGGGGCTGGGGCGGGTGGGGCAGGAGGGTGCGTGGCGGGCGGGGGGAGGGGGTCCGGAGTACGCCAGAACGAGTTCCTCCCGGACGAGTTCCTCCCGGACGGGAGTGCCGTACGCCGGGCGCGGTCCAGGTTCACCATCCGGGCGAACGGGACAGACTTCCCTTCCGTCTTCCCTTCTGTCGGACTCGCTGCGCAGAGGAGTTTGCGTGACCGTACCCCCCGTACCCCCCGTCACCTCCCCGCCCGATCCCTCCCCGCCCGATCTCTCGTCCAGGAACCCCGACTGGTGGCGGCAGGCCGTCGTCTACCAGGTCTATCCGCGCAGTTTCGGTGACGCCGACGGCGACGGGCTCGGGGATCTGAAGGGGATCACCGAGCGGCTCGGGCAGGTGGCCGCGCTCGGGGTGGACGCCCTGTGGCTGAGCCCGTTCTACCCGTCCGAGCCGGCCGACGGCGGGTACGACGTCATCGACTACCGCGATGTCGATCCCCGCCTGGGCACCCTGGACGACTTCGACGCGCTGGCGGCGAGGGCGCACCGGCTGGGGCTGAAGGTGATCGTGGACGTCGTCCCGAACCACACCTCGCATCTGCACATGTGGTTCCAGGAGGCGCTCGCGGCCGGGCCCGGCTCCCCGGCCCGGGACCGGTACGTCTTCCGGGACGGGCGCGGCGCGCACGGCGAACTGCCGCCCACCGACTGGCGGTCGGTCTTCGGCGGCAGCGCGTGGCGGCGGGTCCCGGACGGCCAGTGGTACCTGCACCTGTTCACCCCGGAGCAGCCCGATCTGAACTGGGACCACGCCGACGTCCGCGCCGACTTCCGCACCACGCTGCGCTTCTGGTCCGACCGGGGCGTCGACGGCTTCCGCGTGGACGTCGCCCACGCCCTCGTCAAGGATCTGGCCGATCCACTGCGCGACCTGGGCGATCCGGAGCTGAGCGCCGAGACGTCCCTCACCCACCTCCCGCCCGGCTCCCACCCCTTCTACGACCGCGACGAGGTGCACGAGATCTACCGCGACTGGCGGCGCGTCCTGGACTCCTACAGCCCGCCCCGGATGGCGGTCGCGGAAGCCTGGGTGCCGAACGCCCGCCGGGTCCACTACGCCCGGCCCGACGAACTCGGCCAGGCCTTCAACTTCGAGTATCTCCAGACCCCGTGGGACGCCGGGGCGCTCCGGCAGGTGATCACCGAGTCCCTCGACGCCGCCCGCGCGGCCGGTGCCTCCGCCACCTGGGTGCTGTCCAACCACGACGTGATCCGGCACGCCTCCCGCCTGATGCTCCCGCCCGGCACCGGCACCGACGACTGGCTCCTGTCCGGCGGGACCCGGCCGCCCGTCGACGAGGCCGCCGGTCTGCGCCGCGCCCGCGCCGCCACCCTGCTGATGCTCGCCCTGCCCGGCTCGGCGTACCTCTACCAGGGCGAGGAACTGGGCCTGCCCGAGGTCGCCGACCTCCCGCCGGAGGCCCTCCAGGACCCCGTCTGGGAACAGACCGGCCACACCCAGAAGGGCCGCGACGGCTGCCGGGTGCCGCTGCCCTGGACGTCGGCCGGACCGTCGTACGGCTTCGGCGCGGCCGGTTCCTGGCTGCCGCAGCCCGCGTGGTTCGGGCGGTACGCGGCGCAGGCGCAGGACGGGGTGGCGGGCTCGACGCTGGAGCTGTACCGCACGGCCCTGCGGCTGCGCCGCAAGCTGACCGAGGGCGAGACGCTGACCTGGGCGGCGGACCTCCCGCCCGCCGTCCTGTCCTTCGCCCGCACGGACGGCTGGCGCTGTGTCACCAACCTGTCCGCCACGCCCGTACCCCTGCCGCCCGGCGAGGTACTGGTGACCAGCGGCCCGCCGGCGGACGACGGACGGCTGGGGCCGGACACCACGGTGTGGCTGGGCTGAGCCCCGGCCGACGCGCCGACGCCCGCCACCGCGCCCGGATTCTCAGACTCCTCTCGTACCCTCCCCCTCGTCGGACCGGGGGAGGGTGGCTCTCATGGATCCGGCTAGGGGGACGAGTCCGTGTACAGCGTCATCGTCGTGCCTCCGGCGTGCGCCGCGCGCCCGGAGGAGCAGATCAGACTGGGTGTGGGGGAACGGCTGGAGTTCGGCCGCCGCCGGACGGGCGGGGGGCTGGTCATCGGGCACCCGGGGGTGCCCCGGATCGCCGGGGAGATCTCGGCGGAGGGCAGCTTCTGGCTGCTGAGCAACCGCAGTGAGCATCAGACGTACGTCGTGGAGAACCCGGAGGGCGCGGGCGAGCACATCAAGGTCGCGCCGGGCCGGGTGGACGCGCCCGTGCCGTTCGAGTTCTCGCGGGTGGTGCTGCCCGCGGCGGGCGATCTGCTCACCTTCGATGTGTGGGCGCCGCGCCAGGAGTTCCGCAGCGCGGCCCGGCACGGGCTGCCGGGACCGGTGACCGCGCCCGCGTTCACCCTGGACCGCACCAAGCGGTACTTCGCGGTACTGGCCGCGCTGTGCGAACCCCGGCTGCGCGGCGAGCCGCACGCCCCGCTGCCCGCGGTGGAGCAACTGGTGGAGCGGCTGCGCCCGGTGTGGCCGGGGGCGAGCCGCTCGGCGGTCTACTGGAACATCGACTATCTCGCGCTCAAGCTGCGGCTGCGTCCGGGCGCGGGCGTGGCGGAGCCGGGCCACCGGATCAACGGCAAGAAGGAGACGCTGGTCTCCCTCGCCCTGCGCTTCGACCTGGTCCGCGAGGACGATCTGGTGGTCCTGGCCGCGCCGACGCCGACGCCGACGCCGACGTCAACGCCGATGCCGACGCCGGAGCCCGAGCCGGAGGTGGTCCGGTGAGCGGTGGCGCGGCACGGCAGCCGGTCTCCGTGTCCGTCCCCCCGGGCTACCGGGTCGGGCCCTGGGAGGTGCGCGAGCGGCTGGCGGCGGGGGCGTTCGCGACGGTGTACGCGGCGCGGCCGGCCGCCCCCGGGGAGCACCCGGAGCGGCTGCCGGGCCGGGCGGCGCTGAAGTTCCTCCCGACCGGCACCCGCACCCCCCGCCAGCTGGGCCATCTGCGCGAACTGGCCGCCCGGGAGGTCGACTTCCTGGGCCGGTTGCGCTCGCCGCGGCTGATCCGGATGTACGACGCCCTGACCGTGGACGATCCCGGGCACCCCGAGATCGACGGCGCCACCGTCCTCGTACTGGAGCGGGCCGAGCGGTCGCTGGACGACGTACCGGAGCCCGGGCGGCCCGGTCCGGTGCTGGCGCAGATCTGTGAGGGGCTGGCGCAGCTGCATCACGCCGGGTGGGTGCACGGGGATCTCAAGCCCGCCAATGTGCTGCTGATGAAGGACGGTTCGGTGCGGCTGGCGGACTTCGCCATGGCGGCCGAGCTGGAGGGCACCCACGCCTACGCGCCCGCCTTCGCCACCCCCGACTACACCCCGCCCGAGCTGCTGTGGCCGGAGGTCGACGAGCGGGGCACGCGGGTGCGGCCGTCGGCGGACGTGTGGGCGTTCGGGGTGCTCGCGCATGTGGTGCTGACGGGGGCGTTCCCACTGCCAGGCGGCAGCACGCGGGCGCGCTGCGACGCGGCGGCCCGGTACGCGCGGGGCGCGGAGGAGCTGCGGCTGTCACCCGCGCTGCCCGACGGCTGGCGGGAGATCATCACCGCCTGTCTGGCCCGTGACCCCGGCGAGCGGATCACGGCGGGGGCGCTGCTGCGCCGGGTGGAGCCGGTCGCCGGGGTGGCCCGCTCGCCCCGGCTGCCACGGCTGCGCGGGCTGCCACGGCTGCGCGGGCTGCGGCGGCTGCGTGGCCCGTCGTGGCGCCGGCACCCGGTGCTGGCCGGGGCGCTGGCGACGGTCCTGCTGGTGGTGTCGGGCCTGGGCGTCGCCAGTTACGTGGCGCACCGCTCGGCGACGGCGTACGACGGCACGCCGGTGTACCGGTCGGTGCCGGTTCAGGGGGCACCGTCGGGCTACGGCTACGACCGCTGCCCGGCCGACAGCGTCTGCTTCTTCAGTGAGTTCGACGGCAACGGGGAGATGTGCCACTGGAGCGAGAGCGACCGGGACTGGCAGTCGGGGACGAGGACATGCGCGTGGGCGGCGACGGGCCCCGTGCGCTCGGTCTTCAACAACATCGCGGACACGCGGGAGCTGAGCGGGGTCGCGTACTACCGGGGCACCGACCACACGGCGGCGGGCTTCGACCGTGAGCGGACGGCCCAGCGCACCGGGTGCAGCGGTGTGAACAGCATGGGCAATCTGGCGGGCACGTACGCTCCGCTGTCGCACGAGCTGGTGAGCAGTTGCTCGTATCAGCCGTCGCTGTGGGGGGTGTTGCGCTCGCTGTGGTGACCGGGCCCCAGGGCCGCGCCTGCGCCTGCGGCTGCACCTGCGCCCAGCACGGACGCTCCCACCGGGGTGAGGGTGTGCAGCACGGCGGGGCCCTGGCGGCTGCTGGTGATCAGTCCGGCGTCGCGCAGGACCGTCGCGTGCCGGCTGGCGGCGGACGCCGACACCCCGGCGGCGCGGGCGATCTCGCCGGTGGTGGCGCCGTGCGCGACGGCCCGCAGGGCGGCGGCGCGGGCGGGGCCGAGCAGCGCGGCGAGCGCGGCGCGCTCACGGACGGCGGCGGTCGCGGGTGCCTCGTGCACGAGCGGATAGACGAGTACGGGCGGCAGCCCCGGGTCGGCGAAGGAGAGGGGCCGCTGGAGCAGGAAGTAGGAGGGCACGAGCAGGATTCCCCGCCCGCCGAGATACAGGTCCCGGTCCACGGAGGGCTGGTAGTCGGTGTGCAGCACCGGCCGTTCCCAGCGCGCCCATGGCCCGAGCCCGGCCAGCATCCCTTCCACGCCGCCGTCCCTGATCGCCCGCGCCCGCGCGGCCCGCTCGGCCTCGATCCGGGCGTGCACCTGATCCTCGTAGGGCGCTATGGCGGTGTCGTGGTACGCCCGCAGCAGCCGGACCAGGTCCTCGCGGGCGGCCCGTTCACCGAGCCCGGCCGCCCAGGCGGGCGCCCCGACGACGAGGTCGAGCGTGCCGATCTCGGCCCGCACGCGCGGTGCGGGCGCCGCGAGCACGGCCTCCAGCCCGGGGTCCAGGCCCTCGGAGGCGGCGAAGGGCGTCAGAAAGTCCGGAAAGTAGGCGGCCCGCGGATACAGCGGCAGCAGCACCCTGCGTACGGCCCGCTCCAGCCCCTGCCCACGCAGCCGCACCCGCACCGACCGGTACCACTCGGCGTGCGCCCAGCGCCCCTGCCGGGTCTGGAGCCGGTGCAGGCTGATCGCGATGTCCCAGAGCGGATCGGACACCGCACCCATCCGGGTCCGGGCCAGATCGGCATCGGTGAAATGGACGCGGAGCATCTGGCTCTCCCCCGGTGAACTGAGCCTTTGCGTTCAGCCGCAACAGCATGGCCGGACGGGGCCCGGTCAAGCAACAGTTGGGCCCGGCGGGCGCGGCACGCAGGCTGCGCCCGGGGGGCGAGTGCGGCACGCAGGCTGCGCCCGCCGATCGGTCGCGGCGCGCGAGTTGGCGTCCGCCGGGGGTTGGCGTGCGGGTGGCGTCCGCCGGAGGGTTGGCACGCAGGTGGCGTCCGCCGGGCGGTTGCGGCGCGCGAGTCGCGTCCGCCGGACGGTCGGCGCGCAGGTCGCGCCCGCCGGAAGGTTCCAGGGGCACGCCGCTCTCCGCCTCCACCACGGTGGCCGGAGGCACCACCCGGACAGTGGCGGCGCCCGGCGATCCGGGGGGAGGGCAGGGAGGCGTTCGGTACGGCATCCGGACACCGGCCGGGTCGACGACCCGAGCCAGGTGGTTCCGCGCCGCCGACGCCCGGTCCGCGCGGCGCCTTGGTCAGGCGCCGCGCGCCCTGTTCTGCCGGGTGGGCGGCCGGCTCGGTAGGTTCCTGCCGTGAGCGATACCGGCATGACAGAGATCAGACGCGCGGACGCGCCCGACGCGGCGGCGATCGCCCGCGTCCACATGATGTCCCGGGTGGCGACCATGCCGTATCTGCCCCCGCAGAAGCGCAGCCACGACCAGGTCACCCGGTGGGTCCGGGATGTCCTGCTGACGTCGTGCCGGACGTGGGTGGCGGTGTGCGGCGGAGAGATCCTCGGCTATGCCGCCCTTGAGGGGGACATGCTCGAACACCTCTATCTGCGACCGGAGGTCCGCCGCCGGGGCATCGGCACGCTTCTGCTGGACCAGGTGAGACGGCACAGCCCCGACGGGGTGTCCCTGCACGTCTTCCAGCAGAACACCGACGCCCGCGCGTTCTACGACCGCCACGGTTTCACGGTCCTCGACACCAGCGACGGCCACCGGAACATGGAGGGGCTGCCGGACATGACCTTGCGCTGGACGCAGGACTCCGACCCGACCGTCACCCCCACCCCCGGCCACACCCCCCGAAAACCCCTTTGCCGACCCCCCGCTCCCCCCGTACCGTCGTAACCATGCAGCAGGTACAGCCAGCCGTTCTCACGACGACGCCGGAGTCCGTCCCGGTGTGCTGACCGCTGATCCACGTGTCCGAAGCCCCGGGGCGAGTGCCCCGGGGTTTTGTCGTTCCCGGGTGCTCGCTCCACGCACCCAAGCGACAGGAGCCCGACATGGACGTAGAACCCGGCATGGACATGGACCCCGGCATGGACATGGAGAAGGAGCACCCCCAGGGGCACCCCGACCCCCACGATCACCGTCGCCTCGGGCGGCAGCTCGGCATCTTCGGTAGCGACCCACTCATCGGCGCCGGGCTTCCCTACTGGCTCCCGGACGGGGCGATCGTCCGGCACACCCTGGAGGAGTACGTCCGGGAGATCGAGCGCGCGGCCGGGTATCGGCATGTCTGCTCGCCCGTGCTCGGCAAACGGGAGCTGTACGAGATCTCCGGGCACTGGGCGCACTACAGCGAGGACATGTTCCCGCCCATGCGGCTCGGCGCCGAGGATCTCGTGCTGCGGCCCAGCCTCTGCCCGCACCACGCCCTGATCTACCGCTCCCGCTCCCACAGCTACCGCGAACTGCCCCTGCGCATCGCCGAGATCGGCGGCATGTTCCGCTCCGAGCTGTCCGGCGTGCTCGGCGGGCTCACCCGGGTCCGCGCCATCACCCTCAACGACGCGCACATCTTCTGCACCCCGGAGCAGGCCGCCACCGAGGCCAGGGCGGCACTCGAACTGATCGGCCGCGCCTACGCCGACCTCGGTATCCGCGCCGTACGGCATCGGCTCTCGCTGCCCGGGGAAGGGGGCAAGTACGTCGCCGACCCCGCGCTCTGGCGGCAAGCCACCTCGCTGCTCGAAACCGTCCTCGACGGGATCCCGTACGACGCCGTCGAAGGGGAAGCCGCCTTCTACGGGCCGAAGATCGACGTCCAGATCGCCGACCGCGCCGGACGGGAGTCCACCCTGTCCACCGTGCAGATCGATTTTCATCAGCCCGCCCGGTTCGATCTCCACTACATCGGCGCCGACGGCGGAAAACACCGGCCGGTCATGGTGCACCGCAGTGTCATCGGCAGTGTCGAGCGCGCCGTCGCGCAGCTGCTGGAGGTGCACGGCGGGGCCCTTCCCGGCTGGCTCGCGCCGGTGCAGATGGTCGTACTGCCGGTGAGCGAGGGGCAGGTCGAGCAGGGGGTGCGGCTCGTGGAGGAGGCCGGCCGCCTCGGGCTCCGCGCCGAACTCGCCGGGCCCGGCGACGGGAGTCTCGGTGCCCGGATCCGGGCGGCGCGGCTGGTGCCGTACCAAGCCGTCATCGGGGAGCGGGAGGCGGCCGAAGGGCTGGTCGCCCTGCGAGTGCGGGACGGGCGGCGGGACGGGCCCTTGCCCGGTGGGGAGTTGCTGCGCCGGGTCGGCGCGCAGGTGGCCGCACGGGGTACCGGGCTGTGGGACAGGATGTCGTAGTCCGCCCAGCGGCCCGCACGGGCCCGCAGTGAAGGAGTCCGCGTGACCGGTCAGCCCATCCCGGTGATCATCGACTGTGACACCGGCGTCGACGACGCCCTCGCGCTGCTGTTCGCCGTCCGGCACCCGGGGCTGGATCTGCGGGCGGTGACCTGCGTCGCCGGGAACACCGACGTCGACGGCGTGGTACGCAACACCCTCACCGTCCTCGAACAGGCCGGCGCCCCCGACATCCCCGTGGCGCGCGGCGCCGCCCGTCCGCTCATCGAGGCCGCCCGCTCGGCACAGCATGTGCACGGCGCGGACGGGATGGGGGATCTCGGGCTGCCCGCGCCCACCCGTACCCCCGCCGGCCTCGACGCGATCGGTCTGCTGCGGCGCGAGATCCTCGCCTCCCCCCGGCCCGTCACCCTCATCCCCACCGCCCCCCTCACCAACATCGCCCTGCTGCTGCGCACCCACCCGGAGGTCGTGCGCAACATCGAGCGGATCGTGTGGATGGGCGGCGCGGTGGCCGCCGGGAACGCCACCCCCGTCGCCGAGTTCAATGTCTGGCACGACCCGGAGGCCGCCGCGATCCTGCTCACCGCCGGGGTGCCGATCACCATGTACGGGCTCGATGTGTTCATGCGGGTGGTGGTGCCGGGGGAGGACGTACGGCGGTTGCGGGCCAGCGCGGAGCCGGGTGCGCGGCTCGCCGGGGAACTCCTCGCACACCGCCCCTCCGCCCCGGACCCCGACGGCGACGACCCGGCGGGCGGGCTCGGCGACGCCGGGGCGGTGTGCGCGGTCGCCGACCCGGGCGGGATCACCACCCGGCGGCTCCCGGTCGAGATCTCCCTCGCCCCCGGCCCCACCCGTGGCCAGACCATCGTCGACCTGCGCACCCGGCGCGGCGAGTCCGAACTCCACGAGGGTGAGCGGCAGCAGGCGCTGGTGGATGTGGCGCTGGAGGTGGAGGTGCGGCGGTACGTGGATCTGTATCTGACGGCTGTGGAGGGGTGGGGGGAGAGGGACGGGGAGTAGGGGCTCCGCCGGTCGGGGAGGCGTCGACGGGCAGGCCCCGGGGCTCCCCGCCGTCGCCTCCCTCACCCGGACGGACCGGGCTCGCTGGTGGGCGGGCGGCGGTGGTGGTGCCGTGGACAGGAACCGGAACAGGCAAAGGGCAGGAACCGGAACCCCTGGAGGCACCCCCGATGAACCGTGTCCCGCCCGTCCGGCTCCCCGTCGCCCCGCTCATCCTCGGCGCCGCGCTCGGCACGACCATCCTGCTGGTCGCGAGCGGCTGCGCGTACCAGGAGACGGCGCCGCCCCGCCCGTATCTGACCAGCGCCCCGGCGGCCCGGCCGTCGCCCCCCAAGCCCTCCGCCAGTCCCGCCGCACCGGCCACCACCCCCGCCCTGACCGACGCCCAGGCCCAGGCCGCGCTGGTCACGGACGCGGACCTGGGGGAACCCTGGACGCCGACCCAGGGCGCGGCGACCTGGCGCGACGGGTTCCTCAAGGCGACCGCGACCGCCCCGGACTGCCACCGGCTGCTCGACGCGCTGTACGCCGACGATCTGCTCGGCAGCCCCGCGCGCGCCGCGATCGGGCTGGACGACGAGTACGACGACGCCCAGCTCCGCTACCGGATCAGCACCCGGCCCCCCGCCGACGTGGACCGCGCACTGGCGTGGCTGAAGGGGCTGCCGCGCACCTGCGGCACGTTCAAGGCGGTCGGGCCGCGCCGCGAACCGGTCATGGTGACCGTCGCCGACGCGCCCCTGCCGGAGGCGGGCGACGCCCGGCAGGGCCTGCGGGTCACCCTGACCCGGGGCGGAGAGGGGGATGAGGGCGAGGGCGGTGAGCCGGTCACCCTCACGCTCGACGTGGCCGCCGTCCGCGTCGGCGACGACGCCCTCACCGTCACCAACGGCGGCCTCGGCGAGATCCTCGACGACAGCACCTGGGCGGCGGTGGAACTGGGCGCGGAACGGCTCACGCAGGTGCGTAAGCAGGGGCGGGTGCAGGTGTGACCCGCGCGCCCGGCGGCACGGGAGTGCGCGTCACACCGGCGGCTGTGCCGGTGCCGGGCCCAGCGTCGTCGTCCCCGGCGCCGTACGGTGTCCCAGCCCCGTCCGGTACGCGTCCAGCGCCGCTTCCACCCGGCCCGTGCGGCGCAGCAGATCGCCCAGCATCCGGCACAGGTCGGCGAGGTCACCGGCCGCGCCCGCGCGTTCCAGCAGGCTGAGGGCGCGGACGTAGTGCTCCTCGGCGGCCTCGGTGTCCCGGGCGTCCTCGGCGATGATGCCGAGCAGCCGGTGCGCGGCGGCGGCGTGCACGGCGCCGCGCTCGGAGGAGAGATCGCCGAGCACCTCGCGCAGCAGCGCCGCCGCCTCCCCGGACTTGCCGCGCCGATGCAGCACGTCCGCCAGCTCCACGGCGGCCTGGCTGCCGTACAGCGCGGCCCGGGTGGCCGACAGCATGGTCAGCGCCTCGCGCAACTCGCCCTCCGCGCGCTCCAGTTCACCGTTCTGCGCACACACATACCCGCGCATCCAGTGGCAGTTCGCGAGTTCGGTACGGAGCTGGAGCTGGCGGTACATCTCGGCGGCCTTGGCGAGCGAGGCGTCGGCCTCGGCGATCCGGCCCTCGGCGAGCAGGGTGCGGGCCACCTGCCGGTGCATCCGGGCGACCAGCGCCGGGTCCCCGGCCTGCGGGGCGACCGCCAGCGCGAACTCGGCGGCCTTGGCGGCCCGCGCGTGGGCGCCCATGTCCATGTACGGGCCGATCACGCTGGCGTACAGCAGCAGCAGCGCGTCCGGGTCGTGCAGTCCGCCCCGGTTCAGCTCGTCGAGGGTGGACTCCAGGAGGTACACGGCGTAGCGCAGTTCGCCCGCGAGGTAGTGGGAGATCGCCCGGCCGCGCAGTGCGGGCACCCGGGCGGGCAGCGGCTGATCGGCGTCGGTGAGCACCTGCTCCGCGCGCTCGAAGTGGCGCCGGGCGGCCACTATGTCGCCGGTGTCCAGGCCGCACTCGCCGAGCCCGAGCAGCGCGGTGGCCTGCTCGGCGGTCAGCGCGTGCGCCCCGGCCTCGGCGAGCAGCGCCAGGTACTGCTCGGCGGCCTCCTCGGCGGCGCCGGTGGCGAGCGTGCGCTGCGCCTCGGTCAGCCGTAGCCGCAGATCGGTGGCGAGGCGGGCGGGGCGGCCGGTGGCCAGTTCGTCGAAGCCGACGCCGAGCCGCCCGGCCAGATGCCGCAGCGCCTCGTCGGAGGGGCGGACCCGGCCGGCCTCCAGGGTGGAGATGTAGGCGGGCGTGTAGGCGGGCTCGGCCAACTGCCGCTGTGTCAGCCCGCGTTCGTGCCGCAGCCGCTGCACCCTGCGCCCGATGGTCTCGGGGTCGTCGCGGTTCGCCATGCGTTTAATGATGCCAGTAAGTCCAGTTACCTATACGGCACTTGAGGTCGCCCGGGGGGCGTCGCGATACGCCGTCCGGGCATCGGCGCTATGCCTTCCGGGTCGCCGGAGTTATGGCGCAACTCCCCATGTTCCCCTTCCGGTTGAGCCTCCGCAGGCCCTAAGTTGGGAACGGCATTAAGGGGGCTTAACCCGCCGCTGTCACCCTCGGTGCCGCCACCCCCCAGTGCCACCCCCCTGCGAGGTTCCCGTGCCCGGACCGCCATCCGCCCGCGACGGACGCCCTCCCGCCCGCTACGCCCGCGCCCTGACCGCGGCCCTGCTGGCCGCCGCCGCCCTGGTCACCGCCGCGAACGCAGGACCGGCGAAGGCGACGCCGGACGGGGACCGGGTGACCCAGTCGGTACGGCCTTAGAAACCGACCGCCATCACCTGGCTGGTGAGCCGGCACGGACCGCTCACGGACGTCGAGGACACCTCGGACACCGCTTGACCTTCAGGCTGGTCGAACCCCCACGATGACGGGGTGCCGCACGACGACCTGATGCCCATCGGCCCCTTCGCCCGCCGCAGTGGCCTGACCCCCAGCGCCCTGCGCTTCTACGCCGACTCCGGGCTGCTGCCACCCGCCCGGGTCGACCCCGTCACCGGCTACCGCCACTACGCCCCCGACCAGGTGCCCCGGGCGACCACGCTGCCGGCTCGGCTCGTTCGAGGCCGCCGAGGACCAGATCACCGCCGCCCGCAGGCACGCCCCCGCCCTCCCGCCGGACGCCTACGGCGACCTCCTCCGCACGGCGATCGACCAGGTCACGGAGGCCATCACCCGGCGGGACACCACCAGGCGGACCTCCGCCCCGGGACCGTCCGACACCGACGGCTGGACGCCCTAGCCCGGTGCCGGAGGTCACGCCTCCTGCAACTGCTCCAGCTGCCGCCGCACATGGTCCAGGGCGCCCGCGCGGCGCCCCGGCACCCGGCCGCGCAACTCCGCGAGCGCGGACCCGAGTTCCCGGGCCCGCGCCGCGTCACGAATACGCCCCCACTGGTGATGCGCCCGGTCGACGGCGGCCTCGACCGCGGGCGCGTCCACCGCCTGCCCCGCGCCCAGCCGGGCCGCCGCCACCGTCAGCCAGGTCCGGCAGCTGCGCACCGGGTCCCCGGCGAGCATCGCCAGATCGGCCCGCACCTCGGCCCAGTGCAGCGTCTCGTCCGACACCGCCCCGTGCGCCCGTAGCGCCGCCTGCTCCCACTGCGCCGCCAGCGCGTCGGCTTCCGTGTGCCGCCCGGCCCGTACGGCGTCGGCGAGCGCGGCGTGCGGATCGCCCCCGGCCGGACCACCCGTACCGAGCACCACCCCCACCCCCTTGTCGCCACTCTCCTCGGCGACCCGGGCGAGCGCCTGCTGGTGCAACTGCTCCAGCGGCGGCCGGTACCCGCCGCGCAGCAGCGTCGCGACGGCCTTCAGGTACGACGGCTGCCCGACCGTACGACGCCCCGGCGGCGGCGCGATCCGCCCGTACACGGCGTGTCCGCTGCCGCAGTCCAGGGGCTGGGCGCGCAGCAGCTCCCAGCACTCGCTGTCGGCATGCAGATCGAGGAGGAGGGTGGTGCTGCCGGGGGTGCGCAGCCGCAGTTCCTCCCGGAACCAGTGCCAGGGGAAGGCGGTGTAGCGGACGCTCGCCGGTGTGGTGCGGGCGAGCGCGAGATGCGGGAGCCGCTGGCGCCGGTCGAGTTGCAGTTGCCCGGCGACGAACACGGTGAGCGGGTCGGGCAAGGCGGCGGCGGCCCGCAGCCGGGTCAGCACGGCCTGCGGCTCCAACGGGTCGGCCAGTTCCACGACATACGCCGGATCCGCCCCGGCGAGCACGCCCGGCGCGACGGCCGACAGCACGGGCAGCACCCCGGCCGCCTCCACCAATCGCCCACGCCCCACCGGTGCCCCGGCGATCAGCAGCACGGTTCCACCCATGAGGCCCCTCCTCGACGATCACGTAACCCTCAGCACGGTAGCGCTCCCAGGACGGGGGGTGTCGGGGTACGGGTCCAGGTGCACCGGGTCGGTCAATGGCGACGCCGCGTTGACGCCGGCCTGCCCGGCGCGGGGAGGTGAGGGGAGGTGAGGAGGGCGCGTCCGCCCCGGAGATCAGCGGACGACGTCGAAGACCTGCTTCTGAAGGCCGTTGCCGTACGCCTCCTGCTCCACCAGCTTCAGGTGCTGGGTGTCCTTGTCCGCCGTGCTGAACAGGCGCTTCCCGGCGCCGAGCAGCAGGGGGAAGACGAGGAGGTGGTAGCGGTCGATCAGGCCCGCGTCCGACAGCGCCCGGTTCAGGGAGGCGCTGCCGTGGACGATGATCGGCCCGCCCTCGGTCTCCTTGAGGGCGGCGACCTCGTCGAGTGAGCGCAGGATCGTGGTGTCGCCCCAGTCCGGGACGAGGTCGGCGTCGGTGAGGGTGGTGGAGACGACGTACTTCGGCATCGCCTTGTACCCGGCGAACTCCTCCATGCCCGGCCAGACCGGGGCGAACGCCTCGTAGCTGACCCGGCCCAGCAGCAGCGCGGCGGCCTCCTCCTGCTCACGCCCCTTGATCTCGAAGGACTCGGGGACGAAGTCGATGCCCTTGAAGGTCCAGCCGGCGTTCCGGTATCCGGCCTCGCCGCCGGGGGCTTCCACGACGCCGTCGAGGGAGATGAAGGCGGTGCTGATCAGGGTGCGCATGGGGTCCTCCGTAGGTCGTTCCGGGTCACTCTCGGGCTCGGTTCTCCTCCAGCATCGTACCGACAGTTTTTTTTGTCAAGGAAGGGATAGTCGTCGGTGGGGTCGGGATGGCGAGGGTCAGGACGGTGGGGGTCAGGAGTCCAGCCCGGCGAGGAAGGCGGCGAGCAGGCGGTTGAACTCCTCCGGGCGTTCCAGGTTGGGCATATGGGCGGCGCCCTCGATGACATGCAGGGTGGCGTCGGGGAGGCCGGTGTGCAGGGCCTGGGCGTCGGAGACAGGGGTGAAGGCGTCGTCCGCGCCGACGATCACCAGGGCGGGGACGGTGACGCGGGGCAGGAGGGGCCGGTAGTCGGGCCGTTCGGCGCGGCCGAGGAGGGCGGCGGCGGCACCCTCGGACGGGGTCGCCGTCATCATGCGGTGGACGTGGTCCTTGACGTGCGCGGGGGCGTACGGCGCGACCATCTTCTCCAGCACCTCGTCGGCGTACCCGCGCATGCCCTCGTCCAGCAGCCGCCCGGCGGTCGTGCGCCGCAGGTTTCTGCCCTCGGCGGTGTCGGGGGCGGCGGAGGTGTCGGCGAGGACCAGGCCACGGACGCGGTCGCCGAAGCGGTCGTAGCAGGCGAGGGCGATCTGACCGCCCATGGAGAGGCCGACCAGGACGCATTCGGTGACGCCCAGGTGGTCGAGGAGATCCTCGATGTCCTGCGCGAACAGCGGGAGCGGGGTCTTGCCCAGGTTCACCGGGGAGGCGCCGTAGCCGCGCAGGTCGGGGGCGATGACCCGGCGGGACGGGGCGAACGCGGCGATCTGCGGGGACCACATCGTGCGGTCGAAGGGGTGGCCGTGGATCAGGACGAGGGGGAGTGGGACTTGGAGGGGGACGGGAACGGGAACGGGGACGGGGACCGGGGAATCGGCGCGGGTGAGCGCGGGATTTCCGGCGCCTTTGTCCTCGTATGAGAGGAAGGGTGCCATGGGACCGACCCTAGAGGGCGGGCTATTCTCGGTGCAATGAAATCTTTGCCCTCGGTGCAATGCGTTGGGCAGAAGGGGGCGGGGCAAGGTGGACGACTATCTACGGCTGGCCGATCGCATCGCCGGGGACATCGCGTCCGGGCGGCTCCAGCCGGGGCAGCGGCTGCCTCCGCAGCGGGCGTTCGCGCGGCGGCGCGGGATCGCGGCCTCGACGGCGGGGCGGGTGTACGCGGAACTCGTACGGCGCGGGCTGGTGGTGGGTGAGGTGGGGCGCGGCACCTTCGTACGGGCGAGCGCCCCGGCACCGGACGGCCGGGCGCTGACGGAGCCCGTGCGGTACGGGCACGCGCTCGGCGGCGGGGGCCGGGCCAGGCCCGTCAATCTGGAACTCAACTATCCCTCGGCCCCCGATCAGTCGGCCCTGCTCGCGCCCGCGCTGGCCCCGCTCCTGCGGCCCGACGTCCTGACGGAGGCGTTGCGGCCGGCCGCGCCGACGGGGACGCCGGAGGCGCGGGAGGCCGTCGCGGGGCTGCTGGGCTGTCCCCCGGAGCGGCTGCTGTTCACCGGGAACGCCCGGCAGGCCATCGCCGCCGCGCTGGCCACGCTGGTCCGCCCCGGTGGCCGGGTGGGCGTCGAACCCCTCACCTATCCGCTGGTCAAGGAGGTGGCGGGGCGGCTGGGGATCACGTTGGTGCCGTTGACGGTGGACGAGGGCGGGGTGGTGGCGGCTTCGGTGGCGGCGGCCCACCGTTCGGCGCCGCTGTCCGCGCTGTATCTCCAGCCGACGCTGCACAATCCGACGTCCCTGACGACGACGCCCGAGCGGAGCGATCAACTGGCGGACGTGCTGCGGGACTTGAGGATGCCCCTGGTGGAGGACCGGATCTGGTCGTTCCTCCGGCCGGACGCGCCGCCGTCGTTCGCCGAGCGGGTGCCGGAGCTGGCGTATGTGGTGGACGGGCTGTCCAAGCGGGTCGCGCCGGGGCTCACGGCCGGGTTTCTCGTCGTACCGGAGCGGCGGATGGAGAAGGTGGCGGCGGCCGTGCGGTCCGGGGGGTGGAGCGCGGGCCGGTTCGCGCTGGCGGCGGCCGAGCGGTGGATCGCGGACGGGACGGTGGCGCGGCTGGTCGCGGCCAAGCGGGCGGACGCGGGGCGGCGGCAGCGGATCGTGGCGCGGGGGCTGGCCGGTTTCCGCGTACGGTCCTATCCGCGCGCCTATTTCGCCTGGTGGGAGTTGCCGTCGGGGTGGCGGGCCGACGCCTTCGCCGGCGCCGCGGCGGCCCACGGGATCTCGGTGACTCCGGGCACCGCGTTCGCCGTGGACCCGAGCCGGACACCGGACGCGGTACGGCTGGGACTGGCGTCGGCGGAGGTGGGGGAACTGGAGTGGGCGGTGGGGGTGTTGGCGGGGGTGGCGCGGGGGGAGTGAGGGTCGGTGGGGGTGGGAGTGGGGGTGGGCTGATCCTGGGGGACGGAGGGGACCGTCGGGGGGCGGCGGCGTCGGAGGGGTGGCCCGAAGCGGCAGGCCAGGGCGACCGTGACGCCGAGGGCCAGGAGCAGCCAGGAGACCGTGCGCAGGGTGGCGGTCAGGGCGTCGTAGACCGCGCCCGCGGCGGGGGCCGGCACGCCCCGGGGCAGGTCGGCGAGGGTGAGGTGGCGGCCGAGGGCGACGGCGAGGGCGAGCAGCGCGCCGCCGAGGGCGATGCCGAGGGCCATGGCGAAGAGGGCGCGGCGGCGACGGGCGGCGAGGGCGATCCCGGTGACGGCGAGCGCGGCGGCCGTCAGCGGGAGCCAGACGGCGGCGACTTGCAGCACGTGGAAGCCCTTTCGGAGCGGGACGAGATCGGCGGCGGGCAGCACGGCGACCTCGGTGTGCACGACGCGGAGCCGGTGACGGCCCACGGTCACGTTGTCCTCGGCGAGCTGCCGCTGGACGGCGGCGGCGACGGGCGCGAGGTCGATGGTGACGGGGTCGTGGCCACGGCTGCGGCTGCGGAGCGCGTCGAGGACGGCGTCGTGGGTGGCCCGGTTGGCCTCGTCCCAGCCCACCTGGAACGCCTCGGTCCGGGTGAAGGAACGGACGGCGGCGCGGAGGAAGGGGGCCAGTTCGGCGGAGCCGGCACGGTCGGCGAGGCCGGTGCCGAGGGTGTCGGCGATGACGTCCTCCACGGCCGGGTCGGCGGCCAGCGGCGCCACCGTACGGACGTAGCGCTCGCTGTCGGCCAGGCCGTAGGTCACCCAGGTGGCGAGGGCCGCGAAGGGCACCAGCAGACAGGCCAGGGCGATCAGCGCGGCCGACAGGGCGCGGCGCAGGCGCGGGGGGCTCGGGCGCGGAGGGCTCGGGCGTCGCCGG
Organism: Streptomyces sp. NPDC056734; assembly: GCF_042790455.1. Lineage (NCBI taxonomy): Bacteria > Bacillati > Actinomycetota > Actinomycetes > Kitasatosporales > Streptomycetaceae > Streptomyces > Streptomyces sp. NPDC056734. The sequence goes on along the minus strand of NZ_JBHTZD010000006.1, from coordinate 28,990 downwards.
CGTCTGGGGGACATGTCTCCAGGCAACGGGGTGGCGGTGGGGGGCGCGAGCGCTGTACGGCCGTACGGGCGAAGCGCGTTCACCGGACCGGGGACGGCGCTTGGCACGGCTGACCGCTCGGGTGATCGCTCGGGTGATCGCCCGGGTGATCGCTCTGCTGACCCTCGGGTGATCGCCCGGCGGTTCGCTCAACCGACCCGATGACCCTCGGCGTCCTCATGGGTGTAGTAGCGATAGAAGAGCACGACGAAGACGGTCGCCGCGATGACGAGGGACCACAGGACGGAGCGCAGGATGGAGGCGCCGGTCTCGCTGATGAGGAACCCGAAGGCGCAGCCGCCGAAGACGGACCACAGGACAGCATGCACTTCGCGCTTCAGGTGCGGGGCGAAGGTGAGCAGGGCGTGGCAGAGGACGGCGAAGACGAGGGCGGAGACGAAGCCGAGCAGGAGATTCCAGCCGGTGATGGCGTGACCGGCGCGGTTGTTGGCGGCGACCCAGTAGCCGTAGATGAGCCCGGTGCCGATGGGTATGGCCCAGCGGGCGACGGTGTGGGCGTGGGCACTGAAGACATCGGGCAGCCGGGTGCCCGAGGATGTGCCGGATGCGGACGCGGGTGCGGACGCGGGTCCGGATGCGGACGCGGATGCGGCGTGAGCCATGGAAGCGCTCCTTCCTCTCGCCCCCGACTACCAGGGCACACCTGTGCGGGGCGGCTGGCAAGTCCGCGGGGGGTGCGGTCGCGGGGCGGCGGCCGGATGCGCGGCGGGGCCGGGCGTGCTTCGCTGGCCCTATGAGGTCCGGGGGCGACCGGGCGCTGAGACCCGTGAGCGACGACGGGGCAGACCGGGGTCCGCTGGACCGGCTGCCCTGGGCGGGACGGTCGGGGCTGTGGCACCAGTACCGGGCGCTGCGGGTCCGCGGGTACAGCGTGACATGGGTGCCGCCGCTGGTGCTGCTGATCACGATCGTGCTGGTGGACTACTGGACGGGCACGGAGTTCCGGATCATCGCCTGGGTGGTGCTGGTGCCGGGGATCGCGGCGGCGCTGTGCCGGGTGTGGACGACGGCGGCGTTCACGGGGCTGGTGCTGGCGACGTATCTGTTCGTGGAGGCGGTGTGGCCGCAGCGGTTCAGTCCCCGGCTGTCCGACTTCACGCTGATCGCGATCGGCGGGGTGCTGGCGACGCTGGCGTGCGCGGTGCGGGTGCGGGGCGAGGAGCACGCGCTGCGGATGCGGGACATCCAGGAGACGGTCCGCCGCACGGTCCTGCGCGAGATGCCGCCCGGCTGGGGCGGGCTGGAGCATGCGGAGGTCTATCTCCCGGCGGACACGGAGGCGCGGGTCGGGGGCGACTTCTACGACATCCAGCCGGGCCTGTCCGGGACGCGGGTGCTGCTCGGTGATGTGCAGGGCAAGGGGCTGGGGGCGGTGGAGGCGGCGGCGGCGCTGCTGGGCACGTTCCGGGAGGCGGGGTATCACGAGCGGGATCTCGCGGTGGTCGGGGAGCGCCTGGGCATCCGCATGATGCGGCACCGGGGCCGGGTGCAGGAGCTGGGCCGGGAGGACGACGACCGGTTCGCGACGGCGGTGCTGCTGGCGTTCCCGGACGACGATCCGGGCGCCGTCCATGTGATCAACTTCGGCCATGAGCCCCCGCTGCTGGTGGGCCCCGGCGGGGTCCGCACCCTGCGCCCGGGCGGCGCCCTGCCCCTGGGCCTGGCCGAACTGGAACCCCCGTCGACGGCGAGACCCCTGACCGCGCACCGGGTGCCGCTGTCCCCCGGCGAGACCATCCTCCTCACGACGGACGGGGTGACGGAGGCCCGGGACACCGAGGGCGTGTTCTTCCCCCTGGAGACAGCGGTCACCCAGGCGATCACCAAGGACGCCCGCTGCGTGGAGCCCGCCCGGCTGGTGGCGGTGGTGCGGGAGGGGGTGCTGCGGCATTGCGGGGGGAGACTGGCGGACGATACGACGATTTTCGCTGTGCGGAGGGTGTGAGGGGCGGGGGGGATTTGGCGGCGGGGCCCTGGTGCGAGGCCAGCCCCTCAGCCCCCGTCGACGTCGACTGAGTCTGCCTGGCCGAACGGAGCGGGAGTCTGACCACCACGTCGGCAGGCGCACCATTCGTGGCACGCTTTCCGTGGCCGCCGGGCGAGGGTGAGCGCGAGGGTGACGGACCCGGCCCAGAGGGCGACGAAGAGCATCCCGGCGAGGGCGCACACGGCGGACACGCTGGCCTGGACCTTCACGAGGGTCATCGCGGCAGCCCTTCGTCGAGCCAGAATCGGCAGACTTTCCCGCCACCGGCGACCGGAACGACCTCGAAGCGCGAGGAGAGCGCGGCTACGAGGAGGAGCCCGCGCCCATGCTCGTCATCCTGACCCGGCTGCCGTAACTCCGGCACCGCCGGCGACCCGTCCCGTACGCCGACACTGACCGGCGAAGCCCACAGGATGACTTCGAACTGATCGCCCTCGGCGTACTCGACGGCGTTCGTGGCGAGTTCACTGACCAGCAGCGCACAGGTCTCGGCCTGTGCCCCGCCGGTCAGTCGATACGCCCGCCGAGCCCAATCACGGGCCGACCGCACGGCTTCCCGACTGCGCGGAAAGACGCTGCTCGCCACGATCGTGCCGTGCTCGTGGTCCTGATCTGTGCGCATGGCAGCCTCCGGGGCGCGGCCGTGGGGGGCCGCACAGGATGGATTACGCACCGCGACTGTCCATGCTCGGTGCGTGATGGAGAGTCCGTTACTTGCGTAGGTGCGCGCGCAACCTAAAGGCTGGAACTTCCCTCGCAAGGACTGCCCTGTGCACCCATCGCGCTACGCTGCGTGGGGCAACTGGCCACAGAAGGGAGGGGTGAACATGGCAGTCAACATTGCGACCATCGCCGCACGGGAGAGGTTCGGCCGGGATCTGAAGGGCGTCCGCGTCGCAACGCTTCTTGACGGCGAGCCAGTCGGACAGCGGCAGGTGGCCGACGCCTTGGGACACAAACACCACGACCGCTACTCACGCATCGAGCGCGGCGCGACCTGGCCGAACGCCCAGGAGTGGGACGTCATCTGCTCCTTCCTCGGGATGGACGAGGCGACGCGCGCCCGGCTCTCGAAGAAGCGCAAAGACGGCATGGCCAACAGCAAGGCGTGGTGGACCGCCTTTCAGGGCGAATTCCCGGCCAGCCTCTTCGAGTTCATCTCCTACGAGGACTACGCCGATCGCGTCACCACATGCGCGGGCAGCCTCGTCCCCGGCCTTCTCCAGACCCCGGACTACGGACGGGCCGTCACCGGCCGACTGTCCAGAAGAACCCTGTCGGAGGAGATGGTGGAGCGGTCACTGGCGCTGCGTGCCAACCGCCGACGCATCCTGGAAAGGCCCGATCCGCCGATGGTCGAGGCGGTCATCGGAGAAGCCGCTCTTCACCAAAGAGTGGGCGGAGCCAACGTCATGGTGGGACAACTCGACTCCCTCACCGAGGACATCAGACAGCGAAACGTCATCGTTCGTGTCATCCCTTTCAGCGCGCCCGCACCCCTCACCTACCTCTTCCACCTGTTCGAGTTCAACGGGACAAGCGAAGACCCGATCGCCGCGTACGACGGCGTAACGGGTATGTCCTTCGAGAAGGGCGCCAAGGAAGTCCGGGGCATCCGGTCGCTCCTGGACTCGGCGAAGGAGTTGGCCCTGTCCTCGCAGGACACTCTGGAACTCATCCAAACTCTCAGGAAAGAGATGGCCCGTGACCAAGACTGAGGCCCTCAAGGCCCTGATGAACCAGGACCTCACCCACGCTGCGTGGACGAAGTCCGCGCTCTCCGGCGCGGGCGGCCCCGGTGACTGCCTGGAAGCCACGCAGATAGACGGCGGCTGGGTCCTCCGCCACTCCCTCAACACCGACCAGAAGATCTGGCTGACCGACTCCGAGTACGCGGCCTACTGCGGCGGCGTCCAGGCGGGACAGTTCGGTCTCGTACCCCGTACCTGAGCAGGCGTACGGAGGCCCATCCAGCGGAATGGGCGGGGTGCTCGGGGATGCTCCGAGCACCCCGTCCGCGATGTTCAAGGTGACACCGATGGAGATCTGGACGGATCACCCCGCCAAGACCGCAGTCGAAGGGGTCGTTCGCCGCTACTTCGGCCTCCTCCGGGCCGAGAAGATCCCTGAGGCCGTACAACTCATCGATCACACGCCGGTCCGGCATGTGCTCCAGCGGCTGTGGGTCGGCTCGGTCGGAGCGAGCGTCGAAGGGGACGACGCCGATGACCGGCTTGCCGCCGACGAGTGGGAACGGGACCTGTCCTGGCTCGGCGAACTCACCCTCGGAGACTTCCACTGGGGCCACACCGGCAGCGGCTTCTACGTCCAGATCACCTACAACGCGCAGACGATCGAGGTGTCATTGGGCTTCTGGGTCAAGCCCACCGACACCGGCTGGGTCGTCTCGGGACCGTCCACCCTCTGGTAGGGCGCACGCAGGACCAGCACGACCCGGGCGCCGGCTGAATCTCCCGCTGCCGAACGATCACCCGCCGCCAGGTCGGTCGGTGCCGGGCGGCACCAGCGAGTCCGCCGCTCGGCGGATCAGCGCGCGGGCCCGTGCACCGTAGACCGCCATCTCCGCGAGCGCGGAGAACGTGTCGGCGTACATGGCGACCTCGCTGGGGGTCAATGTGAGGTGTCCGGAGACCAGCTCGACGTTGACCTGTGCTCTGTCGAAGATCCAGAAGCCCTCCACGGGCATACGCGATCTGCCGAGCCGGGTGGGCACGATACCGACGCCGATGTGGGGCAGAGCGCCGACCGTCAGCAGACGCTCAAGCTGTTCGGTCTGGGCCTCCGCGTCGCCGAACCCATGGCTCAGCACGGATTCCTCGATCAGAAAGGAGAAGGTGCGCGGAGCGTCGTGGAGGACGCATTGGCGCTCCAAAGGACGCGCCGGGCCTGCCGAACGCTCGATGACGGGGAAGCGGACATGATTCAGGTCAGCTTGTAGTCCTCGTGGGGAGTAGCCCGCTCCCAGACTGCGGTGAAGGCACGGGTCACCAGGTCCAGTACCGCGGGCTCTTCCCGCCATTCCCGGTCCACCACATCCCCGTCCCCGGAGAAGAAGGTGAACAGCACAGCCGACTCGTCGAACATCCACAGGTCGGTGCCGGACAGCGCGATGTCCGCCGCCACGCGCCGAGGGAGCCAGCGCACCAGCTCACCGGCCGCGATGTTGGCGAACGTCAGGTCATGCTCGTACCGGATGTAGTCGGTCACCGGTTCGGCGACGATACGGGCCCGGCGCATCACCACCCCACGGGCCGTCGTCTCGCCCACCACGTCCCGCCACGAGCCCCACCCGTCAGGGAGTTTCGCCGGATCGCCGTCGTAGCGGTGACCTGCCCGCCAGCGGGCGAACGCGGGGTCGTCCGGGGTATACCGGTCCCGCGTCTCCAGGTGGACCGCCGAGTGCCGCGCTCTCGCCAGTCCGTCACGTACGGGGTGCTTCACCCTGGCCGCCCTCGGGTCGCGGAAGGTACTTCCTCATCACTGCCGGAGCCCGGTGATCGTTTCATGGTCCGGGACGTCTGCGGAGTGTCCGGGAATGGAGCCGACCTGTTGGCACGCCTTCACCTCCGCCTCGGTCGCCCTGTACGACTGGATCAGCAGGTCTCCGGTGCTCTCGTCCAACCAGCTGGTCGGCGAGTCGTCCACCGGAGTGCTCGGGATGATCCCGAGGAAACGTAATGGCATGCCGCCGCCTCCCACTATCGCTGCGATTGCTCGTGATTGCTCGACCATCAACCCAGCGGGGTACGCCGTCAAGTACCGCCAATCAGCCGGATCCGCGCAGGTGAATCGGCCTGCAATCGCGTGCAATCCTCTCGGAGTTGACGGGCCGGAGTCCCTAGCGTTGTCGTCCCCGCCAACCGGAGTCAGAGAGAGACGACCATGGCCCCAGCCCTCGGACCGTGCGCCCAAGCCGACGCCGTACTCCGTCTGAAGGTCAAAGGGGACACGGCTGCTACCGCTACCGGGGCCTTCACCCTCCCGACCGAGTTCATGAAGCTCCGCGCCCAGCGCGACCCCGGGATCGACCACGCCCACTACCTCTCCGCAGGACCCTTCGAGGACGCGGACCGGACCGCCACCGACCTCACCGAGTACGACTTCGTCACCGGCCGGTTCACCGACCTGCCGTTCGTGCTCGGTCTCCGGGTGCCCCAGTGCCGTCAGGCGGTCGCCGACAGACGCGAGGGCGCGCGGCCCGTCTGGTTCTACGGGCTTACGGACACCTCCTGGGCCTGCGTGATGTTCCGCGACGGGCAGCGATCCGCCCCCGTCCGGCAGTCCGGGCCCCGGCGCCTGTGGGACGAGGTGACCGACGCCTACCGGTGGGTGGAAGGAAAGAGGCGCACCCGGTCCGGCCCGGCTGGGGCTCACGGTCGACGCGTACGGCGGCCAGCGCGCGTGCCTCGACGACCCGGCGTACGAGTCCTGGCCGGTCCATAGCCCCGGATGAGCCTCCCGCCCGCCAGACACCCCCACACAACCCCCATCCACACCCCCACGTCCTTGAGAGGGGCTACTGAGCAGTGGCCAGCGTCAGCTCCACGCTCGCTGCCACCCCACTACGAGCGGCTCACGCATCGAAACGAGGTGTCGTTGTCCTGCATCGCGGCGTTCGCCGCGTTCTGTAAGCAGGGCGCTGCCCGTTCGAACGGGCTGGTGAACGCCGAGCCCTTCAGTTCGTAGCGGTCGGCCTCCTCCTCCGTGGAGCACCACTCCCAGGTGTTGCCGCACAGGTCGAACACCCCGTACGGGCTGACGCCGGACTGGTAGCGCCCGACGGGAGTCGTCCTCCCTATCTCCGCTTCGGCGACATTGCACTTGGCGGCGGTGGGCTCGTCGCCCCAGGGGTACATCCGTCCCTTCGCGCCGCGGGCGGCCTTCTCCCACTGCCGCGCGGTGGGAAGGTGCTTGCCGGACCAGCGGGCGTACGCGACGGCGTCGTGCCACGTCACCCAGATCACCGGATGGTCGAACAGGCCCTCGGGGCAGCGCCCGTTCGTCCAGTGGCGCGGGGGCCGGTGTCCGGTGACCCGGACGAAGCGCTCGTAGTCCAGGTTGGTCGTCGGGTAGACGTCGATGTGGAAGTCGTCCAGCCAGGTCGCCGTGTTCCCGGGGCCGGACAGGAAGATGCCCTCCTCGACCGGCACCATGATCTTGCCGTCGACGGGGTGCTTGACGGCTCGCGGGTCGCGGCGTAGCAGGGTCTCGGCGCGCTCGTCGTGATCGGCCGCCGCCCGTTCGGTCAGGAGTGTCGCGAAGCGTTGCTGGACTGTAGCGCCGGCGCGGACGAGCAGGGTGTCCAGAGCCTCCTGATTGCCGGGGCGGAGGCTGATGCTCTCGCCACGGCATTCCCAGGTGGCCAGTTGCCGCTGGCTCACCGGGACGATGGCCGCGAAGTCCCGCCCGGTCATGCGCATGGCCGTGCGCAGGAGCAGGACTTCTCGGCCGGTCCACCTGGTGACCCCGCTCATGCTCGGCGCTCCTCTTCTCTACCTTCTCTACAGCTCCTCGCCCGGGATGGACAGGTACGTCTCGCGCAGGGTGTTCAGCGTCGGGTGTTCGGCCGTGAGCGGTGTGTCGTCGATGGCCGAGAGGGCGCGTACGCCGATGGAGGTGTTGGTGGCGAAGGCGACCGGCATGGTCTTGGCCTCGTCGAGGGTTACTGGGGCGACCTTGTAGTCCGTACGGTCTCGTAGGAGTGCCGCTGTGACGCCGGGGAGGACCGGGCCCTCCGGCCAGATGATGGTCCCCGTCTCGTCGATGAAGCCGACGTTCCAGGTGCCGCCCTCGGAGACGTGGTGGTCGGGGCCGATGAACAGGGCGTCGTCGAAGCCCTTGAGGCGTGCCGAGCGGCGGGCGTGCAGGGCGCCGAACAGGCCGCAGTGCTTGACCTCCGGGAGGTCACGCTCGTAGCGCACGCTCATCACGGACATCGGCGGCGGAGGCAGTTGTCCGGCGGGACGTACGGTCACCATGATCTGCGGAGCGGTCGCCTTCTCGGGGTGGCCCATGTCCACTGTCGGGTCGAAGTGGGTGACGCGGACGACGCAGGGGCCGCCACGCCGCCCCCGCAGGGCCTCACCGATCAGATCGCGGACCCTGCCTGTGTCCACGGGGACACCGAACACGGCCGTACTGTCCCTCACCAGCCGCTCCAGGTGCAGGGAGAGGCCCCGGATGCGGTGATCGGCGTCGACTCGCATGGACGTGAAGTGTCCGTAGGAGGTCAGCGCCAGGGGAAGCAAGTCCTCTGCGCTCACGGGCTGTTCGTTCGAGGTGGCCATGGCGCCAGCATGGCAGGACGGGCGTGGAGTACGGCACACCCAAGCGCGTTACTGACGAGTCAACTTCGTCGGGACTTCATTCCCTCACCCGCCATCATTGCTGTTCTCTGGTCACCGTCCGGATACGCCTGGTGATCAGCACTGTGGGTGTGGGGCCGGACGTCCGATCCGTGACCGCGCTCCGGCGCAACTCCACGACGTGCCACAGGAGGCCGCTTGACACAGACCTCCGCCGTCACCGCCATCGCCATCGCCCCGACCGCTTCCCACCCGGGCGGCCTCCGTCCCACGGCGCGCAGCCGCCCGGCAGCACCATCCGGCTGGCTGACGTCCCAGCCGACCAGCACGCCGCGCCGTCTCCCGAGCGGGATCGCGGTGTCCGCCAGCCCCGACAGAGATCAGGAAACCCGATGACCTCCATCGACGACCCGAACGACGACTCGAACGCCCGCGACCCCGACGCGCTCCGTGCGGAGATGGTCCGCGCCCTTCGTGACCAGGACGCGATCACCTCCGATTCCGTCGCCGCCGCCTTCGCCGCCGTACCCCGGCACAGTTTCGCCCCCGGAGCGCCTCTGGGCCTCGCCTACGATCTCCACAGCACTGTGCCGGTCAAGAAGGACGAGCACGGGCTGGACACCAGCGTCATGTCCGCCGCGCATCTCCAGGGCGTCATGCTGGAGCAGGCGGACATCGAGCCCGGCATGAAGGTCCTGGAGATCGGCTCGGGCGGTTACAACGCGGCGCTCGTCCAGGAGCTCGTGGGCGCCGAGGGCGTGGTCACCAGCGTCGACATCGACCGGGACGTGGTCGATCGCGCCCGCCATTGCCTGGACACTGCCGGGTACGGCCAGGTGAAGACGGTCCTCGCGGATGGCGAGGCCGGCGTCCCCGAGGGCGCGCCGTACGACCGGATCATCGTCACGGCAGCCGCGTGGGACATTTCCTCGTCGTGGATCGGCGGGCTCACGGAGAGCGGTCGGCTCGTGGTCCCGCTGACCGTACGGGGCACCACCCGGTCGATCGCGTTCGACCGCGAGGGCGAGGGACTGCGCAGCAGCTCATACCGTCTGGCGCGCTTCGTCCCCATGCAGGGAGAGGGCGCGGCCAAGGAGGAGCGCAAGGTACTGCTCCGTGAGGGCGTCGCCGTACAGACGGACGACGACCAGGTGCACCTCGTCGCGGAGGCTCTGGACCGCGCGCTGGATTCGCCGCGTCTGCTGCGCTGGTCGGGAGCCGCGTACGACCTGCCGGACGAACTGGAGCTGTACCTCACCCTGAATCTGTCGAGCGCGGCCCGGCTGCACGCGTCCAAGGACGTTGTCGGAGCGAGGCTCGTGGAGGCGTCGGCCCTGCTCGGTGTACCGGCGCTGGTCGACGGGGGCAGCCTCGCGTACCGCACCCGTCGCGAGAACGAGGACACCGGGGGCTTCGAGAGCGGTGTGGTCGCCCATGGCCCGCGGGCCGATGTCCTCGCGGACGAGTACCTGGGGCTGTTGCGGGACTGGGCGCGCCACCACCGGCGGCGAGGAGCCGCCACGATCCGGTACCTGCCCGGTCCCGCGCCGGCCGCCCTGCCCCGGGCCGCCGTGGCGAAGCGACACGGCGTCGTCACGGTGACCTGGAACTAGATCCCCGGCGCCGCAGACCCGGCGCGGGGCGCGGACGCCCGTTCGCGCGCCCGACGCCCAGCGGCACCAACCACCCATCACACCAAGGAGGCAAGCATGACCCTTCAGTTGGAACAGCCGTTCGTCCAGCCGACCGCCGAGCAGGTAGGGATCGGAACCCCAGGCGATTTCGACCTGGACATCACGATCGTCGAGGGCGGCCCGGCCGCCGATCAGCTCATCCGGCTGACGAACGACGGCTGCGGCGCGACGTGCGCGTCCGCGTGTACGAGCTGCCCGTAACACCAGGGATCACGTCTATCGCGGTGTCTGGTCGCGTCCGTGCTCGCGGCGCGACCAGACACCGCGGCCATAGGAGGGGTGCGTGTATCGCCACCTTGACGCGGCGGTGGTCCGAGCAGCCGCGGTGCACTTCGAGCGTCCGGTGATCTGGCCGGAACTGACCGGACCGGCCGCGAATCCGGCGTCCTGGCAGGCATGGCTGGGGCAGATGTGGCAGATCTCCGAGTTCAAGGCGGCTGTGGCAGCCGCGAGTCCGGTTCTCGCCCGGCGAGTGGGCGAGATCTGCTCCGGACGGCTGGTGGCGGAGACCGCCGTTCGCCGTACGGTGCTGTCCGTGCTCCGGTATCTGCTGCGGGCACGTACCCGTGCCACCCCCTTCGGCTTGTTCGCCGGAATCGCTCCGGCGAGGATCGGCGCTACGGCGGCGCTGCGTACGGGCCGTGCGCACCGGTCTGCCGCCAGACCGGACGCGGCGCTGATCACCGCCCTCGTCGACCGCTTCGAACAGCACCCCGAGCTGCGGCAGCACCTGACGCTGCGCACCTCCTGTCTTGTCATCGACCGGGACGGCCACGCGGTGATCGAGCACCGCCGTGGCGGCACGGGTGACGGGGCTTCCGAGCACGTACGGATACGCGTGACCGAGCCGGTCCGCGAAGCCCTGGACGCCGCGCGGGCTCCGATTCTCTGGAGCGATCTCGCCGCGAAGCTGGCCGCCGGTTTCCCGGCCGCCGCCCACGCGACGATCGAGCAGTTGCTCGCCGGGCTCGTCCGTCAACGGTTCCTCACCACCAGCCTGCGTCCCGCGATGACGGCCACCGACCCGCTGGCCGCGCTCATCGAGTTCACACGGCCGCTCCCGCCCACCGAGACCGCTGCACTGCGGGTTGTTCCCAAGACCGCTCTGGATCTTCGGGTCGACTGGGACTTGGTCATACCGGAGGCGGTCGCCGAGGAGGCGGCAGCCGCCGCCCGCGTGCTCACCCGCCTGGCACCCCGCCCTGCTCTGACCGGCTGGCCCGAGTGGCATGGCCGGTTCCTGGAGCGGTACGGACCACGGGCGGCCGTCCCCGTCATGGATGCGATCGAGGCGCTGGGCTACCCACCTGGGTATCTCGGCTCCACCGCCGCACCGGCCACAGTGCCGCTGCCCGATCGCGACAGCCGCCTTCTCCAGCTCGCCTACGCCGCCGGCGTGCGGCGATGTCTGGAGGTCGAACTCGATGACGCGACGATCGAGAAACTGGCCACCACGGCTCCCGGCCACCCGGTACAGCCGAGCACCGAAGTCACCGTCCGTATCGCCGCAGTGAGCGTTCCAGCGCTGGAACGGGGCGAGTTCACGCTCCACGTCGTCGGAGTGGCACGGTCGGCCGGAACGACCACCGGTCGCTTTCTGCACCTCCTCGACGAGGATGACCGCCACCGCATGTCCACGGTGTACGCCGGGCTGCCCGGCGTACACGGCAACGCGCTGCTGGCCCAGATCAGCGCCCCTCCCTTGTCCTTACGCGCCGAGAACGTCGCGCGGGCCGGGCTGGTGACCGACCTCGTGATCTCACTCGGCGACCACCCCGGGACGGAGAGCGGCATCGTTCCGCTGTCGGACCTGGCGGTGACCGCCGACGCCGAGCGACTGCATCTGTACTCGCTCTCCCGCCGCCGCCCCCTTCACACGCTGCTGCTGAACGCCGTGGACCTGGGCCACCATTCACATCCGCTGACCCGCTTCCTGGCCGAGGCACCCGTCGCTCTGACTGTCCCCTGCACCGGCTTCACGTGGGGAGCCGCGGCCTCCAGCCTGCCGTTTCTGCCCGCGCTGCGATACGGACGTACGGTGCTGTCGCCAGCTCGCTGGCTTCTCGGCGGGAGTGATCTCCCGGGGCCGTCGGCCTCCTGGTCGGAGTGGGAGGAGGGCCTCTCCCTGTGGCGCCGGGATGCGGGAGTCCCCGTCAAGGTCACCCTGAGCGAGGCCGACCGGGCCATCGGTCTCGATCTCGCGGAACCATCGCATCGAGCCCTGCTGCGCGCCCACCTGGACCGTGCTGGAAGCCTCACCCTCCACTCCATACCCTCACCCGAGACTGCGGGATGGACCGGAGGGCGCGCCCACGAGGTTGTCGTCCCGCTGATCGCGGAACAGAACGTGCCTCCCGTCAGGGCCGGGGCGCACGTCGTCCGCCGCGAGCACGGGCACCCGCCCGGCTGCGACAACCGCGTCTACCTCCAGCTCCACGGGCACCGAGACCGCCAGAACGCGGTCCTCACCCGCCACCTTCCGGCCCTCCTGAAGGAGCTGGGGAACCCCCGGTGGTGGTTCGTCCGGTACCAGAGTCCCGGAGACCATCTGCGGGTGCGGCTGAGCTGCGAAGCCGGTGCGTTCGGCTCCGCCATCGAGCGGATCGGCCGGTGGGCCAGGCGGCTCCAGGGCGTCGGCCTGATCACTCATACCGGCCTGGAGACCTATCACCCGGAGGTCGCGCGGTTCGGCGGCCCGGCGGCGATGACGGCCGCCGAGCGGTACTTCGCCACCGACTCCGATGCGGCGCTGGCCCAGCTCACCGCCGAGGTCGGCAAGGGCTCCTCGGACATCCGGGCGGTCACCGCCGCGAGCATGGTGGACATCGCGGTCGCCCTGCTCGGCGACGACGAAACGGCGATGCGCTGGCTGATCGCACACACCCGCACCGACAGGACAGCTCCGCCTCGGGACCTCTACTACCGAGCCGTCGCCTTGGTGAGCAACGGCTCGTCCACCTTGGACGAACGCGTCACCGGCGCTTGGTCCGAGCGCCGCGTGGCTCTGGCGGACTACGCCCACGCCCTCAGGGATGCGGCAGCAGATCCGCGAGACCTGCTGCCGGATCTCCTCCACCTCCACCACGTCCGTATGCAGGGGCCAGGGCTCCCCGAGGAACGCGTACACCTGCACCTGGCCCGAGCCGCCGCCCTGAGCTGGACGGCCCGGCAGAGGAGAACAGCGTGAGTACGACAGCCCGGGTCCCGGTCCGCGACGCGCTCTCGGCCGCCGAGCACATCGCGTGCACCCTCTCCTCCCCCGGCGCCGTCCGGCCCGGTGGCCCACCCGACGAGGTCCGCGCTTGGCCGCAGTCACTCGCGGGCGGAGCCGCCGGCATCGCCCTGCTCCACATCGAACGTGCCCGGACCGGTCACGGCGATTGGGACACCGCCCACGCCTGGCTGACCACGGCCGCCCGCGGCGAGATCAGCGGAGCCGCGAACGCGAACCTGTACCTCGGGGCTCCCGCCCTCGCGTACATCACCCACCGTGCGGCCGGCGAGTCGAGCCGCTACGCCCGCGCCCTGCGTCGTCTCGACGCGGCGACGCTCGGCATCACCCAGGACCGCCTGGCCGAGGCTCACCAGCGGATCGACCGTGGCGACCGCCCTCCCATGGAGGAGTTCGACCTGATCCAGGGCCTGTCAGGGCTCGGCGCACACCACATGAGCCGCCACCCCGACGCCCAGATCACCCGAGACGTCCTGACCTACCTGGTCCGTCTGACCGAGCCCCTGCCCGTCGCTGCCGAACTGCCGCCCTGGTGGATGGACGTCTCGCCCACCGGCGCCCCGCACGCCGACCATCCTGGCGGGCACGGCAACGTCGGACTCGCCCACGGGATCGGCTCCGCCTTGTCCGTCCTGTCCCTGGCCGTGCTGTGTGGCCTGCGGGTACCCGGCCTGACCGATGCGATCGAGCGGGTGTGCGTCTGGACCGACCGATGGCGCCAAGGAAGTCCCACGGCCCCATGGTGGCCGGGCTACCTCTCGATGCGGCAGGCCACGGACAGCCGGGGCCACTCGGCTCTCCGCCCCCGCCCCTCCTGGTGCTACGGAGTCAGCGGCACCGCCCGCGCCCAGCAACTGGCCGCCCTCGCCCTCCGGGACCCGACGCGCCTACGGACGGCCGAGAACGCGATCCTCGCGACGCTGCGTGACCCCCACCAGCTCGACCGCTTGCCCGAGACCGGGCTCTGCCACGGCATGGCCGGCCTGCTCCTCGCGGCGTGGCGGATGGCTTCCGCGACGGGCAATACCGAGATAGCCAACGAGCTGCCTCCCCTGGCCACTCGCCTGATCACGGCACTCGACAGGCGCGCCTTCGACCCCGAACTCCTCGACGGAGCCGCCGGAGCCGCGCTCGCCCTCCACACCCTGGGGGCGGGCACCACACCCGCACCCCACTGGGACTCCTTCCTCGCCCTCGCCTGATCGCCGCCGGAGACCTGCCCATGAACCCAACCGCCTGGCATCAGACCAACCTCACCTTCCCGGACTGGGAAAGGGCCGAGGCCACCGCCTTGATCCACCTCGCCCCGCTCCTGCGTACCAGGGAAGATGAAGGCACCATCACCGCCTGGTTCATCATCCGCAAGCGTCCGTGCTGGCGCGTGCGCTACCTGGCCACCCCCCCCCGGACACGACCGACTCGGCCAGGATCTCGACGCACTGATCACCGGGGGAGCCGTCACAGCGTCGGCCGAGATCGTCTACGAGCCCGAGACCCACGCCTTCGGCGGCCCCGGCGCCATGGCATCGGCGCACCGGCTCTTCCACCGGGACAGCCGGAACCTCACGCACTTCCTCCGAGGCTATGCGGGCCGACACCGACGCGAGACGTCGCTCATGTTGTGCAGCCTCATGATGCGCTCCGCCGGACTGGACTGGTACGAGCAGGGCGACGTCTGGGCGAAGGTCGGTGCCCATCGCGCCCTGCCCGACGGGCATCGACGGGCCCTGCGTGACGGCTCGGGGCAGGGAGGTGAAGAACGTCTGCTCGCCGCCGTACGCCGCCTGATCTCCGTCAACGGCGAGGATCTCATGCGCGTGGACGGACCGATGGCCGATCGTGCCCAGTGGGCCGACGCCTACAGCAAGGCCGGACGAGAGCTGGCCGATCTTGCCGATACCGGCCGGCTCCACCGCGGGCTCCGTGACGTCCTGGCCCACCACGTGCTCTTCGCCTGGAACCGCATCGGACTGCCCTACGACGCCCAAGCCGCTCTCGCCGCCGCCGCGAAGGCGGTTGTCTTCGGACCGGACCTCATGGAGGGAAGGAGCGCCGCGGATCATGTGGACACTGCCTGACACCTTGGCCCGGCGATTCCCTCTCGTCGCCCGCCCTCGGCCCGTCTGTCTCCCCCTGCCCCGGCGTCTCCACCAGCTCGCCGAACTCGCCGGCACCGCAGGCGAGACCGGCGACCCGGGGGTGGCGTCCACGGTGTTCAACCGTGCCGCACTGATCGCGTCCGACGTCGGCGACTCGGACGCGGCGGCGGCAATGTGCCGTCAGCACGCCGCCGCCTATCTGCACGCCGCGCCTCTGACCGCAGGGGCAGCGATCCGCGCTCTCGAACCGGTCGTCAACCTCGCACGCCTCCGCCTTCGCGGCGGGCGGGCCGACGACGGCCGCCGAGATTTGCTGGCTGTGTTCGACGCGGTGAGCACCGGGATGCCGGTAGAGGCCGGGGGCGTCGCCGTCCCCGCGGACCTCGTGGCCGATACCGCTGACCGTGACGAAGTGCGTGCCTGGTTGTGGAGGATTCTCCTCGCGGACGGCACCCGTGCGCTGACCTCGGCCGGCCGGTGGGCGGAAGCCCTCGCCCATGTCGAGATCCACCGGGGTATCGGGCGTCGGATGCTCGACGGCCGCCAGGTCGCCGTCCTCGCGGCTCTGTCCCGCGGGAGGACCGGCGACGCCGATGACCTGCTCGTGGCCACCGTGCCCGAAGAAGCATGGGAGACCGCAGTCACGGGCTGCCTCTCCGGCCTGTGTCACCGCATGTCGGGACGCCCATGGCGCCACCAGATAGAAGACCTGGCGACCGCATACGCGGAAGGCCCCGGGCGAGAGGACCTGGCCGTCTTCGACGCGAGACTGGGCCTCGCGCTGCTGGACATCGTCGGTTCCGCCGAGGATGCGGTGGCAGGCCTGGTGGTCGCGCGGTTGCACCACCGGGCGATGCACACGAACGACGGGCACGCCGCCCGAGAGGCCCTCTCGCACCCATCCTTCAGAGCAGGTGCGACGCGTGATCAGGTGCGGGACTGCCAGGCGATCGTCGAAGCCTGCGCCCTTGGATCGGGAAGGCTCCTTCCCGAAGTGGAGAACCTGCTCGCCGCGTCCTTGTCAGCCAGTGAGGAGGTGATCCGCCGAAGCGTCGATCTGGCCAGCGGTTCACCGGTGTGGAGTCGAAGGCCACCACCACCGTGGCCTTCGACTTCGGCCGGATCGGCCTCGGTGACCTGGGACTGCTCCTGTTCGGCGCACCGGGCCAGGCGCGATTCGTAGACCTGTGGCACGACCTGGCCGTTCCGCGACGGGCAGCGGCCCGCCCCCGTCTGACAGTCCGGCCCCGGCGCCTGTGGGACGAGGTGACCGACGCCTACCGGTGGGTGGAAGGAAAGAGGCGCACCCGGTCCGGCCCGGCTGGGGCTCACGGTCGACGCGTACGGCGGCCAGCGCGCGTGGCTCGACGACCCGGCGCACGAGTCCTGGCCCGTCCGCCGCCCCGGATGAGCCTCTCGGCAGGACGTGCCGGGGGGCGATGTACGCGGCACGATATACGGCCTCACCTCGCGCATCCGATGCCGCCGCCGCCCGGGGAACTGGACGTACGGCGGCCGGAGTGACCGCAGATACCGGCCACCGGCCTGGCCATAATGTGCCCATGCCTCGCGAGTTCCCCATCGGCCTCACCCCTCCCGACTGGCTGGTCCGGAACCTGAAGCCCCAGCAGGCGCCGGTCAACCGGCCGGCCGTCGCCCGCGCCGCCGTCGCGATGACCCTGCCGCTGGCGATCGGGCTGGCCGTCGGGCAGCCCGCCTACGGGGCCCTCGCCTCCATGGGCGCCCTGTCCGGGGTCATCGGCGACACCGCCGACGCCTACCGGATGCGGATCCTCAACATCGCCATCCCGCAGCTGTTCGGCGCGATCGGGGTCACCCTCGGCTCACTCGCCTTCGGGCACGGCTGGCTCACGGTCCTCGCCGTCACCGCCATCGCCCTGGTGTCCGGCATGATCTCCACGATCGGCGCCGTCGCCTCCGTGTCCGGACTCCTGCTGCTGCTCAACGCCGTGATCGGCGCCGGGCTCCCGATGCCGGGGCCCTGGTGGGCGGCGCCGCTGCTGATGACCGGCGGCGGGCTGCTGGTCCTGCTGCTCGCGCTGCTCGCCTGGCCGCTGCGCTCCGGCGTCCCCGAGCGTGCCGCCGTCGCCGACACCTACCGCAAGGTCGCCACGCTGCTCGCCGGGAGCGCCTCCGACGGCTACGAGGACGCCCGGCACGCCGCCACCCAGTCGCTCAACCAGGCGTACGACCTCGTCCTCGGCCACCGCACCCGCCACCACGGCCGCAGCGCCGACCTCACCCGGCTGATCGCCCAGCTCAACGCGATCACGCCGGTCATCGAGGCCGCCCCCGCCGCCCATCTGTCCGGCATCCCGCTGCCACCGCAGATCCCCTCCGCCGCACGGCACCTCGCCGACGCCGTCGAGACCGGCTACCGCGGACCGATAGGACTGGTCCTCCCCGGACCGCAGAGCGAGAGCGCTCGCGCCGTCGACCATGCGCTGCGGCACGCCGCCGATGTCGTCACCAGCCCCGATGTCGACCCCTACGGGATCGACGACGGGATCGACGACGGCCTCGGCCGCCCGGCCGGCCCGCGCGTCCGCGCCGCCCGCGCGACCCGGACCGTCGTCCTGTCCTCCGGCTCCTGGCGCTACGGCCTGCGCCTCGCCCTGTGCATCGGCCTCGCCCAGGCACTGGTCTCCCTGGTCGACGTCCCCCGCTCCTACTGGGTCGCCCTGACCATCACCTTCGTCCTCAAGCCCGACTTCGGCTCGGTCTTCTCCCGGGCCCTGCTGCGCGCCCTGGGCACGGTCGCCGGACTGGTCGTCGCGGCGGCGGTCCTCTCCCAGGTACCACGCGGCTGGTGGGACGTACCGGTGATGCTGCTCCTCGCCCCCCTCATCCCCGCCCTCACCCCACGGGGGTACGGGTATCAGACCGCCGCCATCACCCCGGTGATCCTCCTGCTGTCCGACACCCTCAACCGCGAGGGCACCGCCCTGCTGCTGCCCCGGCTCCTCGACTCCCTGATGGGCTGCGCCATCGCGCTGATCGCCGGGTATCTGCTGTGGCCGGAGAGCTGGCACACCCGCGTCGGCGACCGGCTCGCGGACGCCGTCGCCGACAGCGCGCGCTACGTCGAATCCGCCTTCGGCAAGGCCACCGACCCGGCCGGCCGCGCCCGGATGCGGCGCCGCCTGTACCGCGATCTGTCCGTCATCCGTACGGAGTTCCAGCGCGCCCTGACCGAACCGCCGCCCACCGGACGCCACGCCGCCGCCTGGTGGCCGCTGGTCGTCGCCGTGGAACGGATCGTCGACGCGACGACCGCCGCCCGGGTCCGGGTCGAACACGGGGCCGACCCACCCGCGCGGGCCGAGGTCGACCAGGTGGCGCTCCAGTTGCGCGAGCTGTCCGAGGGGCTGCGGGAGGTGGAGGTGCTGTTCCCGGTCCGTACGGATCTCACCGGGCCCGCGGACAGTGTGCTGGAGCCGCTGCGTCAGGAGGTGGCGGCGGCACGGGCGATCACCTCCCCGAGGTGACCGCCCGACGGACCTGAGGTCGCCCGACGGACCTGAGGTCGCCCGGCAGACACAGCCGCAGACACAGCCGCAGACACAGCCGCAGGCACCGGCGTACCGGGAGTGGCTGGAACGCGACGGCGTACGGCAGCCGCCGCCGGTCCCAGCCCCCGCGCACAGCGTCGTGCGGGTGACTCAGACTCCGATGTCCTTGCCGTCGGTGCGGTAGACCGCGACGACGGCGGGACGGTTGATCTTGCCGGGTCCGTCGGGCCAGGCGCTCAGCGGGTTCTCGGCGGAGGCACCGTCCAGCTCGCCCGGGTGCTGTACGGCGACCAGCACCCGCCGGTCCTGGATGATCGGGCCGCAGGTCTCGGCGCCCTTGGGCACGGTGAGGAACTGCTTCAGCTCACCCTTGCGGTCGCCGCGGGTGGCGACGCCGAAGAGCCCGTCATGGGTGCCGAGCTGATTGCCGTCGGTGGAGATCCACAGGTTGCCGTGGTCGTCGAAGGCCACGTTGTCCGGGCAGGAGATCGGGCTGACCTTGTCCTTGGGGAACCCGGCGAAGTAGGTCGCGGGGTCCGTGGGGTCACCGGCGACCAGGAACAGCGTCCAGGCGAAGGTGGTGGACTCGGCCTTGTTCCAGCGCTCGGTCAGCTCCAGGATGTGCCCGTGCTTGTTGGCGTTGCGCGGGTTGGCCTCGTCCGCCTTGGCGTTGGTGCCGATACCGCGGTTGGTGTTGTTGGTGAGGGCGATGTAGACCTTGCCGGAGTGCGGGTTGGGCTCGACGTCCTCGGGGCGGTCCATCTTGGTGGCGCCGACCTTGTCACCGGCGAGCCGGGTGAAGACGAACACCTCGTCGGCGGTCATGCCCTCGACGTGCGAGACGGCGCCCTCGCTGGTGGCGGTGGCCAGCGGGATCCACTGACCCGAACCGTCGAACTCGCCGTCGCTGGGGAGCTTGCCGGTGCCGTCGATCTCGATGGCGGGCGAGTCGCCGGTGAGCTTGGCGACGTAGAGGGTGCCCTCGTCGAGCAGCGTCAGATTGTGCTCGCGCACGGACCGGCCGCTGCCCTTCTTCATCCGCTTGGTGCCGACGAACTTGTAGAAGTAGTCGAAGCGCTCGTCGTCACCGGAGTAGACGACGGGACGGCCGTCGTCCGTGAGGCGGACGGTCGCACCCTCGTGCTTGAACCGGCCCAGCGCGGTGTGCTTGCGCGGGGTGGAGTCGGGGTCGGTCGGGTCCAGCTCGACGATGTAGCCGAAGCGGTGCGGCTCGTTGGGCTCCTGGGCGACGTCGAAGCGCTTGTCGAAACGCTCCCACTTGCGCTCGCTGGCGGCGGCGCCGAGACCGTAGCGCTTGTCGTTGGGGCGGGTGGCGTTGGCGAAGTACTGGTTGAAGTTCTCCTCGCCGTGCAGCGTGGTGCCCCAGGGGGTGACCCCGCCGGCGCAGTTGTTGAGCGTGCCGAGGGCCTTGGTGCCGGTCGGGTCGACGGAGGTCTTCAGCAGCGGCGACCCGGCGGCGGGCCCGGTGACCTTGAACTCGGTGGTGGCGGTGATCCGCCGGTTGAGCGAGTGCCGGGGTACGACGGTGAGCTTCCCGCTCTTCTTGTCCTCCTCCACCACGACGGCGGACAGCCCATGAGCGGCCCAGGCGATCTCGACCTGCTCGCGGGTGGGGTTGGCGGAGTCGTAGCCACGGAACATGAGCACCTCGTCGGTGTACTCATGATTGGCGACGAGAATCTGCCGGTCCTTCTCGCCCGGCACCGGCAGCAGCGCGAGGAAGTCGTTGTTGTAGCCGAACTGTCCGGCCTGCGCCTGGGCGGTCTGCTTGTCCGGGTCGAAGGCCGGGGCGCCGCGCAGAATGGGCTCACCCCACCGGATCACGATGTTCTGGTTGTGCCCCGTGGGGATGGTCACCGCGTCGTTGGTGTTCGGCGCGACGGTCGTGAAGCGCAGCCCGCGGGCGGACTGGGCGGACTGGCCCGCGCTGCCGCCCGACCCGGTGGCGGGCGCGGCCTGCGCCTGCGGGGCACCCGCCACGGAGACCGCACTCCCGGCGGCGGCAGCGGCGGTGACGACCGCGGCGGCCCGCATCACGGAACGGCGGCTCAGCGCGGTGGCGATCACATCACCGACGTACGGGTTCGCGGTGGTGTTGGGCACCTCGTGGAAACAGGCGTCACCACAGCGGAAGCGGCACGTGAGCGCGGCGCGGCCACCGGGGTGCGAGTCGTTCGAGGTTCTGATGATGGGCAGTTGCATACGCACTTGGTTCTCCCCTTGCTTCCCCTTTTATCCAGCGTGACGGACGGTAGGAGCACGTTTGTGCGGGAGCGGAGCCGTCGGGTGAACGGCGAGTGAACTAAAGGTATCCAAGGGAGAGTTGACGCTAGGCGCGTAGACCGGCCAAAGGTGTGGCCGATGTGCGGCTGGTGCACAAGGTGACATTGCGTGACATTGCGCCGCCCGCGCCACACGACGTCCGCGCCACGACGAGAGCACACCGAAGCCGCTGCTCCGAGGCCGCCCGCGCGATCGAAGTGGCGGCCGGGTGAACCCACCCCAAGATCACCCCATGAGGCCGCTAACCTTACGTGTCCGTCCTGGCCAGGGATCGGCTGGCATCAACTCACACGAAGGGTTGCGCACATGGGCATTCTCACTCTCCTGCGGAACGCATTCGGCCGCACGCGCAGAGCGCGATCCGCCGAGGCAGAGGGTACGGGGACGCCTGCGGCGGCCACGGTGGAGCCGGGGCCGGTGGAAACAAAACCGGCCACACCGACCATCCCGGGCCCGGCGCCGGCACCGGACTCGGAGCGGGCACCGGTAACGGTTCCGGCTGCGCCTGCGGAGGCGGCTGCGGCTGCGGTTTCGCCATCGGGGGCGGCTGTGGCTGCGGGGGCGGCTGCGGTTTCGTCGTCGGAGGCGGTGGCGGGCGGGGCCTCGGGTGGGGCCTCGACGGTGGTCACGGAGGCGGCGTCGGCTGTGGTGACGGATACGGGTCCGTCCTCGACGGTGGATGAGACTCCGGCTACGGCTACGACTGCGGCGCCGGACGCGGTGCAGGTGCAGGTCCCGGAGCCGAGGGTCTCCTCGCCGGAGGCGCATGACCTGGTGGCGGCGGCCTTCGACAATGTGGCGGTGCCGGTCGTACCCAGGCCGGCGGGGGAGCCGAGGCTGGAGCAGTCGGGCGGGGCTACGGAGACGGAGGTCTCGGAGGCGGAGCCAACGCCTGCGGAGCAGCCCGCCGACGGGGAGCCGACGCCGGTCGCAGCGGAGGCCGAGGCAGCAGAGGCGGAGGCCGGGGAGCCGGAGGCAACGCCAGCGGCCCAGCCGGCCGACGAGCAGCCCACGCCGGTCGCAGCGGAAGCCGAGACCGAGGAGCCGACGACTTCGGCGACGCCCGCAGAACAGCCCGCCGCCGACGACTCGACGCCGGTCACGTCAGAAGCCGAGATCACCGAACCGGAGACCGAGGCCACGGCCCCGGAGACTGCCGCCGCACCTGCGGAGCAGCCCGCCGAGGAGCCCACGCCGGTCACGGCTGAGACCGAGGAGCCAGTGGCCGCGGCTGAAAAGCCGGAGGCTGCGGCAACGCCCGCCGAGGCGGAGACGCCCACGGAGGAGCCCGCCGCCGAAGAGCAGACGCCGGTCGAGGCGGAGCCCAAGGCCGAGGAGCCGGTGATCGCGGCGACGCCGCCCGCCGAAGAGGCCGTGACCGAGGAGACCCCGGTCGCCGCCGAACCCGTAGCGGACGAGGCGGAGCAGCCCGTACGGGAGACGGCCGAGGACCCACAGCCGGAACCGGAGCCGGCGAAGCCGGAAACGGAGCCGAAGGCTGAGCCGACGGCGACGGCGGAGCCGGACGCCCAGACCGAACCGGAATCGAAGCCAGACCCGGAATCGGAGCCCGAGCCCACCCCGGAGCCGGAGCCCACCCCGGAACCGGAAGCCGCGTCCCAGCCCGAATCCACCCCGGAACCCGCAGCCACCCCCACCCCCGAGGCCGCCGAGGCCCCCGAGGCCGCCGACGGCGAGCAAGCCCCACAGGGGCCACCCGCACCCGACGACGAAAGCGGTACGGGTGGTGCGGGTGGGAACACCCCCGGCGATGGCGAAGCCGAGCCGTCCCCC
The DNA here is from genome assembly GCF_042790455.1 of Streptomyces sp. NPDC056734. NCBI lineage: Bacteria > Bacillati > Actinomycetota > Actinomycetes > Kitasatosporales > Streptomycetaceae > Streptomyces > Streptomyces sp. NPDC056734. The sequence goes on along the minus strand of NZ_JBHTZD010000006.1, from coordinate 5,961 downwards.
CTCCCCCCAACCCTCGTCACCGCCCACACCTCCGCCGCCACCGCCCTGGCCCAGGCCGGCCGCACCACCACCCGAGCCCACACCTACCTCGTCCTCGACCGCTCCGCGAGCATGCGCCCGTACTACAAGGACGGCTCGGCCCAGGCCCTGGCCGACCAGACCCTCGCCCTCGCGGCCCACCTCACCCCCACACCAGACACCCCCACCGTCCACGTCACCTTCTTCTCCACGGAAGTGGACGGCACCACGGACCTCACCCTCACCGACCACGAGACAAAGATCGACGACACCCACGCGACCCTCGGCCGCATGGGCCGCACCAGCTACCACACCGCCGTAGCGGAAATCCTCACCCACTACGACACCCACTACGACAAATCCGGCACCCGCACCCGCACCCCCACCCCCACCCCCACCCCCACCCCCACCCCCGCCCTCGTCGTCTTCCAGACCGACGGCGCCCCCGACGCCAAGACCCCGGCGACCCAGGCCCTGACCGAGGCGGCGAAGACCCACCCCCAGATCCACTTCGCCTTCGTGGCCTTCGGCGACCCGGAGAACAAGGCTTTCGACTACCTCCGCAAGCTGAAGACCCCCAACACCTCCCACTTTTTGGCCGGCGAGACCCCCCTGGAACTCACCGACGCGGAACTCTACGAAGGCATCCTCAAGGGCTGGCGCCCGTAACCAAGCCCCACCCCCGAACCCATACCCGGCCGCCCCCTCCCCACCACCAAAACGGGAGGCGGGCGGCCCACCCCTGTCGGCTACGATTTCAAGGTTCGCGAAGAGAAAAACCACCCTTGGAGCAGCCGCCATGGCTCGACACCTCATCACCAGCGCCCTTCCCTACATCAACGGGATCAAGCACCTGGGCAACATGGTGGGGTCCATGCTCCCGGCGGACGTCTACTCCCGTTACCTCCGCCAGCGCGGCCACGAGGTCCTCTACATCTGCGCGACGGACGAACACGGCACCCCGGCCGAACTGGCGGCGAAGGAGCAGGGCCTCCCGGTCGCCGAATTCTGCGCGCAGGCCCACGACGCGCAGAAGGCGGTGTACGACGGCTTCGGCCTGTCCTTCGACTACTTCGGCCGCAGCTCCTCCCCCCAGAACCGCGAGATCACCCAGCACTTCGCCCGCCGCCTCAACGAGAACGGCTTCATCGAAGAGCGCGCGATCCGCCAGGTCTACTCCCCCACCGACGGCCGCTTCCTCCCGGACCGCTATGTCGTCGGCACCTGTCCCCACTGCGGCTACGACAAGGCCCGCGGCGACCAGTGCGAGAACTGCACGCGCGTGCTGGACCCGACCGACCTGATCAACCCGCGCTCGGCGATCTCCGGCTCCACGGACCTGGAGGTCCGCGAGACCAAGCACCTCTTCCTCCTCCAGTCCAAGCTCCAGCACGAGGTGGAGGAGTGGATCGCTGCCCACGAGAGCGACTGGCCGCAGCTCGCCTCCTCCATCGCCCGCAAGTGGCTGACCGAGGGCCTGCACGACCGCGCGATCACCCGCGACCTGGACTGGGGCGTCCCCGTACCGGCGGACACCTGGCCGGAGCTGGCGGCCGAGGGCAAGGTCTTCTACGTGTGGTTCGACGCCCCGATCGAATACATCGGCGCGACCAAGGAATGGTCGGACAAGGCCCCCGCCGGGGAAATCCGGGACTGGAAGTCCTGGTGGTACGACGTGGACACCACCGTCCGCTACACCGAATTCATGGCGAAGGACAATGTCCCGTTCCACACGGTGATGTTCCCGGCGACCGAACTGGGCGTACGGGAGCCGTGGAAGAAGGTGGACTACGTCAAAGCCTTCAACTGGCTGACGTACTACGGCGGAAAGTTCTCCACGTCCCAGAAGCGCGGCGTCTTCACGGACCAGGCGCTCGCCATTCTGCCCGCCGATTACTGGCGCTACTTCCTGATCGCCAACGCCCCCGAGTCGGACGACTCGTCGTTCACCTGGGAGCATTTCACGGCGACGGTGAACAAGGACCTGGCGGACACCCTCGGCAATTTCGTGAACCGCGTCCTGTCCTTCTCCAAGAAGCGCTTCGGCGAAGAGGTCCCGGCGGGCGGCACCCCCGGCGAGGCGGAACAAAAGCTGGGCGAGGAGATCAGCCGTCTTCTCTCCGAGTACGAGCAGCAGCTGGAGTCCCTGCAATTCCGCAAGGCGGCGGCGGCGCTGCGCGCGCTCTGGTCGGCGGGCAACTCCTACTTGGAGGAGAAGGCCCCGTGGCTGGAGATCAAGACCGACAAGGACGGAGCGGCGCTGACACTCCGAACCGCCATGAACCTGATCCACCTCTACTCGGTGGTGTCGGAGCCGATCATCCCGTCGGCGTCGGCGGAAATGCGTAGCACCTTCACGCTCCCCCAGGACACGGCAACCTGGGTCACCGAGTCCGCATCCCGTTCCCTGACCACGCTCCCCCCCGGCACCCCTTTCACGGTCCCCCCGGTCCTGTTCGCCAAGCTCACGGACGACGACCTGGAGACGTACAAGGAGCGCTTCGGGGGCGACACCGCCAACGGGAATTGACACCGAGCAACGGGAAGTAACCCTCCCCCCATGGCCAAACCCCCCACCGTCAAGATATACATTCCGGACGATCACAAGTGGGGGGATCCACCATGGCTCTTTTCGGAAACGCGCATGCCATCGACCCGGCGCAGGCGGCCCAGGACTACACCCGTCTGCTGGGCCAGGGCGAGCAGGTCCACGCCGCGTACCAGCTGATACGCGACACCATCCTGTTCACCGACCGCCGCCTGATCCTGGTCGACAAGCAGGGCATCACGGGCAAGAAGGTCGAGTACCACTCGATTCCGTACCGCAGCATCACCCACTTCGCGGTGGAAACGGCCGGCACCTTCGACCTCGACGCCGAACTCAAGATCTGGGTCTCGGGCTCCGCGGCCCCGATCCAGAAGACGTTCACGAAGGGCGTCGACATCTACGAGGTCCAGGCCATCCTGACCCAGTTCGTGGCCCGCTGAGCAAGCCTTTCTCGCCTCGGAGAGTGACTTCCACTCTCCGAGGCGAGACCAGCTTTCCTCGCCCGCTCCCGTCCACAGCCGAGCAGTCAGCTACCCGATGCGTACGCCGCGAAGCCCGCCCACGCCTCCGGACCCAACGCAAGCCGAGGACTGCCGTCCAGGTACTTGGAGTCACGGACGTGGACGGTGCCGGGCGAGGCAGCGACCTCGACGCAGGACTCACCATTGGTGCCGCTGCTGTAGCTGCTCTTGAACCACGCCAGATCGGAGGCGTCCGGGGCGGAGACCTTGCGAATCATGTTTCTCCCAGTCATCTCAAGACCGGAGACCAGCCAGGCCCCCGGTCACAGTCAGGGAGTCAGCTACCCGACGCGTACCCCACGAAGCCCGCCCACGCCTCCGGACCCAACGCAAGCCGAGGACTGCCGTCCAGGTAC